>JBKEBJ010000310.1:0-18128 GCA_047973105.1 Coprobacillaceae bacterium
TAGTTCGATTGGAACACTTTCAGGTTTAAATAGATTTAGAGTTCAACAAAACACTTTGTTAGAAGGAGAATAACCTACCTCTATTACAAATTTATCTTCAATGACAGAATAATATTATACACATACCTCAAATTCATATACTGATTTGAGTGGTTAAGCAAATATGACAATATTAAGATTAACGAAATCAAAAAATGAGAATTTGGGAACTGTAACTAAATTATATATTAGTTGAAGTAGAGATTATGGAGAAGGATATGTTTCTGTAATGGGGCCAGCGGGTACTTTAGATTGGGACTCTGCTAGTGGATATTATGTTGTAAACTCAGGAACAGGGGCAACTTATAATCATTATTTGTTTTATATTGATTCAGATGGGAAAGTTGTATCTAATACTTCAGCAGTAGTTGATTTAAATCAAGGTGGATTGTTAGACGAAGAAGGAAATTTAAACATCGGGGCAACTCTAAGTGATGTACAAGCAGATGGGTCAATTTATTTACCAAATGGTGGTTCTTTTGTTACTGGAGATAAGACATATATCTTTGGTGGAGATGTAACTATAACAGGAAGTGAAGCAGCTACTTCAGATAGTTATGTGATTGAAACTCATGTTAATGATAATGGGAATATAACAATTGCAAATGAAATTATTCAAGTTGGTGTAAACTCAGGATTAGAAGTTGTAGTTGATTTAACTAAAGACGGGACTACAACATTACCAGCAGGGACTATTGTGGATATGGCTAATGGTGATAAAGTATATGTTGTAGATGGTGGTTCAATAACTAAAGATGGAGTAATTACACCAAATGATGTAATGATTACAGTTCCTTCAGGTTCGGTGTCATCAATTACTACTAGTGGTGATCAAGATACACTGCCATCTGGAAGTACAGTAACGATGAATGAAGAAACTGTAAGCTATCCTGGAATAATCATAATTAATACAGTAGAAAACACGGTTATCTATTTACCAGTAAGTGAATTATTAAATGAAGATGAAACAGATTTAGGAACTGGTATTACACAAACAGATATTGATGATGCAAGAGTATTTGTTGATGGAATGACAGATGGAGCATTAAAGGATCAGTTAACAGAAATTATTGAAAAAGCGCAAGCAATGCTGGATGCTAAAAATGCAGTAGAAGAATTATTAGATAAAGATGGTAATCTAAACTCTGGTGTAACACAAGAAGATATAAATAATGTCCAAGACTTAGTTAATAAACTACCAAATGGACAGTTAAAAGATGAACTTCAAGCAATCATTGATGAAGCTCAAAAACAATTAGATGCAAAAAATGTTAATGTTTCAAATCCTTCTACATCAAATCCAAATGGAACTGGAATATCAACTACAACGATAAGTAGTGTTAGCACAGGTGATTATTCAAATATTATATTATTAATTGGAATGATGATGACATCAATCATAGTAATAGGATTCTTTAATAAAAAGAGAAGAACACTTGAGTAACAGATACTTTAGAATTGAATAGAAGAATTGACCTTCACTATAATGGACACTCTTTATGCACATAACAACTCTAACTCTTAATAATCATATATGAATTAGGGTAAACAATGAAAACAGTAGCTTAGTTTTGTTACTGTTTTTACTTATATAATAAAGATAAGTGATTCTCATGAATAAATACGTATATAGATACAGAATGTACTGTGTCCATATACATTTTTTAGTTAGAAATTAGATATTAAGTAGAAGTAATAAGTGTAACTTATTTATTTTTTTATATTTTATAATAAGTACAACAATAAAGAAATAATAACAAAATTCATATGTATAAAAATATGGTAATTATGTCATGATCATTACTTTATATACCAACAAAAAATAAAGAAAAAGTATTCTATTACAAGGACTAGTAATACTTTTATTTTTTTAAATTGAGTAATGAGCGTAAATGTTAGTAATATTATTTAGTATTATCATTATCTACTTATGATTATAAGAAATTAGTACGTGTAATCTGTGATAATATGTTTTATGTTAAATATTCGTGATTTGACGGCATCTGCAACGAATGGAATAATGAAAAGCGATATTAGATAAAACTATTTAAAAAAAATATAAAAAATATCGCACATTTAATAACTGAGATTCGTATAAGTATCAGGGTAGGTAATATCTTGGTATTGAAGGAGGGCAAAAACATGGATAAGAAAGAAGAACTTACCCAGATTGTTATGGCAGTCCAAAATGATAAGGAACAATTTGAATTGTTATATTCACATGTTATTAATAAAGTTTATTATTGGTGTTACAGCGTAGTAAACAACGAAACTCTTGCAAAAGACTTAGCACAAGAATGTATGATCAAAATATATCAGAAATTCGATTCTCTAAAAAGTGCAGAGACTTTTAGTTCTTGGATGTATGTTCTGGTAAGAAATGCTTGCTATGATTTTATGCGTTCAAGCAAGAGAGCTGATTCGCAATTTCTAGAATCTGATAATTACTCTGAAGATTTTGAAAACGCAATTGAAGAAGAGAGAGTTGATAACTTACCAGCTGAGGCATATAACGCAAAAGAAACTAAACAATTAATTATAAACTTTATAAATGACCTACCAAGAAAACAAAAAGAAGTAATTATATTATTCTATCTCGAAGAATTTAGCACAAATGAAATTGCACAAATGTTAAGTACTAAAAATGGAACGATTCGTTCTTGCTTGCGTTCAGGAAGAGAGAACTTAGAGAAAAAGATAAGCGATTATCAAGAGAAGAATAATACTAAATTATATTCTACAATCTTATTACCATTACTGGGAACATTTCTACAAGAACATCAAGAAGAAATGGGTAATAAACAAAATTTAAAATTTGATAAGAACAGCTATAAGACTAGTCGTTTATCAAAAATAACAAATGTTATATCTACAAATATGTTTTCTGTTATTAGTGTTACATTTGTTGTTTCGATTATTGCAATAACATTGTTAGTAGCACAAGTGGTAAGTGACGATACTACAAGTAATAATGGTTCTACAATTTATCAATCATCAATGGATGATTTAGAAATGATGAAAAAGGTAGAAAGTAATCCTTACATTGAAAGTATTACTTACAGCACATTTCCTTCAAGAAATAGCACACCAGTTGTAATTGAACTGAAGAGAGACATAAGTAAGCAGAATATACAGATATTGTTTGATGGAAAAGAAATTGAACTTAACAAAAATGATAGAAAAATTTCTATATCAGCCATACAAAATGGAGAGTACTCAATAATTATTAATAAACAAAAATTATCTTTTAATATAAATACTATTGATAAATATGCTCCAGAAGTAGTTGGCATAGATGATTACGGGGATTATTTACAATTAATAGTAAATGATGAAATGTCACAAATCAATTATGAGAAATCATATGTTGAATACAAGGGAAAAGAATATCCAATTACAAAGAATAATCAAGTAACAGGGGATTTTAAAGGTGAGATTACAGTGTATATTTATAATGATTTAAATCAATATGGATATTATGAATTTAACTTAAAATAAAAAAGTAGAAAATACTAAGGAGAAAATGAAAATGAAGAGACATAAACTATTTAAAATATCATTATCACTATCAATGATATTAGGATTATTTTTAGCATTAGGAACAAATACATCAGCTGCAACAGATCCACGCACTGCACCAGTAGATTGGGCATTTAAAGAAAGTAGTATCCCTTTGCATGATGCCATCTTAACAAAATATCCAACGATAGACACCAATAGTGATGGGTATATTAGTATTGCAGAAGCAAGTGTAAAAGCTGGAGGAGTTTTATTAAGTGGCCAATCAATTACAGGGACATTAGATGGAATTGAATATTTCACAAACATAACGGATTTGCGACTTAACCAAAATCAATTAAGTGGATCTATTCCAACGGGTTTAAGTAATATTAGTTCTTTACAATATTTATATTTGAATGCTAATCAATTAACAGGAGAAATTCCATCATCATTAGGAACAATAGCATCATTAAAATACATATATTTGAATAGTAATCAATTATCTGGACAAATACCTGAATCACTTGGAAGTATAACAGGATTAGGTCGTCTTATAGTAAGTGATAACTTATTAACAGGTCCAATTCCTGCTTCATTAGGTAATATTGGTTCACTTATCTATTTATATCTACATAATAATCAATTAACAGGAGAGATTCCCTCTTCGCTTGGTAGTCTGCAATCCTTACAATTTCTAAGTTTATATAGTAATAATTTAACAGGGCAAATACCTACAAGTTTAGGCAATCTAAATTCGCTAGAATCATTGTTATTATCTGATAATCAATTAACAGGAGAAATCCCATTAGAACTAGGTGCTATTAATACATTAAAAATATTAAATATTTATTGGAATAATGGACTTACAGGAAATCTTTCTACTATTTTTAATAATCATCCATCATTAGAACTACTTATTGTAAATAGAACTTCAACTATACAACAAAAACCACAAATACCTACTTTACAAGTATATATATGCGATTTAATGAATCCTACTAATGATGATGTTCTTAGTGGATTAACACAAGTGGATATAGATGAACAAAAACAACAAATAGAAAATTGGATAACAAGAAATAATATTGTAATTGGATCCGATTCTGATTCAGATAAAACAATAACAATTCTTCGTGAAGAAATAGCATTAGCAGAGAGCTTATTACGTGTAAATCCAATTGTAGATTCTTTATTTACTATAGATGGAACAAGTTTGGCAGAAGGTGTGACACAAGATACAATTAATAATGCACAATCTGAAATAAATACTTTACCTGAAGGGCCAGCAAAAGATCGTTTACAAGCGGAAATCGATAAAGCACAAGATATGTTAAATGCGAAAGATGCAGTAAATAATTTATTTAATGATAAGAAAGATAATCTGGCTGATGGCGTGACTCAAGGTACAATTAATAATGCTCAAGATTTAGTGAATAAGTTACCAGATGGTGATTTAAAAACAGAATTACAAAAAGAAATCGATAAAGCACAAGATATGTTAAATGCCAAAGATACAGTTGGTAGTTTATTAGACGATGATGGTAAATTAAATGTAGGTATAACGCAAGATGATATTAATAATGCCCAAAATTTAGTTAATAAACTACCAAATGGAGAATTAAAAAATGAACTTCAAGCAATTATTGATGAGGCACAAAGACAATTAGATGCAAAAAATACAAGTATTTCAAAACCTACAACAACAAATCCAACTGGAAATGGTACATCAACTACAACAATAAGTAGTGTAAACACAGGTGATTATTCAAATACTATATTATTGATAGGAATGATGACTGCATCAATCACAGTGATATCCTTTATTAAAAAGAAAAAAGCAATTAAGTAACAGATACTTTAAAGATATATTATATAAAAAAGTATACCTAAGAAATAGAACGTAAGTCTGAATCTTCTATGAGTACAAAAAAATTATATCAATATATCTCTAATTTAATTTAACACATCGTATGACGATGTGTTTTTCTTTTTTTGTATTAGATTATTGGTACTTGGATACCATTATTTATTATAAAATTAAAAATCATAACTAGATTGCTATGATTTTTATAATGTACAATGTATTGATTTCAACTAATATCAGTATATCTTTATTAGCCTAATTCTGTTCCGTTTGATTCAATAACTTTCTTATACTAAAAGAAGCTATCTTTACGAATTCTTTTATAAGTGCCTTCTCCCTTATCGTTAACATCAACATATATTAATCCATAGCGCTTTTCGATTTGACCAGTACTTGCGCTAATAAGATCAAGTCCACCCCAGGTTGTATATCCCATTAATTCTACTCCCTCTTCAACTGCTTCTTTCATTGAGGCAATATGCTCACGAAGATAATTAATACGATAGTCGTCATGAATGCTACCATCTTCTTCTACTTTATCAGTTGCGCCAAGTCCATTTTCAATCACTAGTAATGGAATATTATAACGATCATAGATAAAATGCATAAAATACTTAAATCCTATAGGATCAATTTGCCATCCCCACTCACTTTTATTTAAGTATGGATTTTCAAAGCCAGTAAAAATGTTGCCTTTACTAGTTATGCCTTCTGTATGCGTTGTGCGACATTGGGACATATAGTATGAGAATCCAAGGAACTCGCATACTCCTTCTTTTAAGTCAATTAAATCTTGATGGGTTATTTCTAAATTAACTTGGTCTTCTTTCCACATACGTTTAGCGAACGATGGATATTGCCCCCGAATCATAGTATCAGTCGCATAGCAGAAAATATCTTGGAAATATTTATAATTATCAATAACATCCATTGGATCAGGTGTTAATGGGTATGTACACATGCCTGCCATCATACATCCGACCTTATTTTTCGGATTAATTGTATGTGCTAATTTTACTGCCTGTGCTGATGCGACTAATTGATTGTGGAGCTCTTGGTATCTTTCTTGAGCAACACTTTTGTCGTGTGGAAGATTTCTAAATAGTAATAAGACATTAATTTCATTAAATGTCATCCACTTATCTACCAAATCTTTATACTCAGTAAAACAAACACGTGCAAATTCAATAAACTCATCAATCATTAAGCGATTAGACCAACCGCCATAAGTTTTTTCAAAATATACCGGTTCCTCATATTTATAAAGTGTAATAATTGGATCGATATGATACTTTCTTAATTCTGTAAAAACATCTCTATAAAATTCAATACCTTCTTGATTTATTCCACCATTAATACCTTTAGGAAATATTCGCGCCCATGAGATTGTGGTGTTAAATGTTGAAAAGCCCATTTCTGCCATTAAAGCAATATCTTCTTTATAATGATGATAAAAATCCGAAGCTTTTCTATTAGAGTAGTATACATTATCAAATGAATCATATTTACCGTCTTTAGGCAAATGAGGAAACATTGCGTATGCTCCTGTAAGTTCTCCTTTTGTACCATCACTTTTTTCATAAATTAGTTTTCTTCCACTACTTGAAGCACTTCCCACATTGGCGAAATCTACTTGAGTTGGTGATTTACCTCCCTCATTCCATCCACCTTCTGCTTGTGCTGCACTTATGGACGTGCCCCATAAAAAATCTTTTTTTAAACTCATTCTATTCTCCTCCTAATTTCTAATTAATCATACCGTTCAAAAAGACTTTTAATTTGGTATGAAATTCATAAAGTATAAACAAAGATAATCAACTTATATAGATAGTATTTATTTAAACAGATGACTATCTTTATATGTAATATATAAAATTATTGAGTCTAATTATAGATTTTAGAAAATGAACGAAGATAGATTCCATTTTTTTATTAACTTTATTTAATAAAAATGGAATAACATTCCAAAAAATAATAAAAAACTATATAATATACTCATAACAAGAAAGGGGAATCCTATGATTGTACTTGATAAATTAAAAAAATTCGATAATTTATCGAATAATGAATGTATAGTTGCAAGGTATCTATTAGATTATAAGGCTGATATTTCGAAGTTATCTTCTACAGAGATATCGAAGGCTACTTATACATCTGCTTCTACAACCATTCGCTTATCCAAAAAACTAGGATATAATGGATGGCTAGAACTTAGAGATGCTATTCATATAGAAAAAAGTTATTTAGAAAAACAAACAGATGATATTGATGCTAATTTCCCTTTTTCACAAAAGGACTCTATTCAAAAAATAGTAACAAAATTAGAAAAGCTTAGTAGTGATACAATTCATGAAACAGCTTCATTAATTCATCATGATGAATTACAAAAAGCTACGATGTATCTCTCAAATGCAAATCGAATATATATTTTTGCGATGTCTAATAGTGCAACGATTGCACATGATTTTGAGTATAAGATGCGTTTCTTATTTAAACCAGTAGAAATTATTAACAATCGAGATGATTTTGCCTACATCTTTCAAACAATAAATAAGGATGATTGTTGTATCTTTATTTCATATTCTGGTGAAACATTTGATGATTTACAATTAACAAGTGTATTAAAAAGGAGAATCTCACCTAGCATTTCTATTACTGGACATAGTGATAATACTTTAATTACATGTACTGATGCACATCTTTATATCCCTACAAAAGAAAATAGATATTCAAAGATTGGTCCTTTTATTTCCAATGATTCTATTCATTATATTTTGGATGTTTTATATGCATGTGTTTTTAGTAGAAATTATGAAACAAATATAGATAAAAGAAAAACATACATCGAAGAAACAGATTATCCTAATGTGTTTAGTAGAGATGCTGAATAATAAAATAGTTTGTGTTTTTATAATTTATTATTAGTTTTGATATATAGATAAATAGGTTAACATCTAATAGTACTATTTAAAAAGCAGATTATTATAATCATAAGATTTAACAACAATATAGGGGTGTTATTGAAATTATAATAGAAACTTTTATTGTGTGATTTCTATTGTTTTTAATTATAATTTACCTTTGTTTTAATATGAGGTGCAGTGTAATATTTTATTTTTATAAAGTTATGTAGCTTAGTAGTAATCAGTACATTGTTGTGTATAAAGAATAAAGAAAGTATACTAAGAGTATATAAAATAAATGGAGGTGTTAACTATGGTAGTAAAAAAACATGTTTTTATGAAGGATATGACTTGGCCAGAATTAGAAGAAAGATTTAAAAACACAGATATAGCTTTAATTCCTGCAGGTCAAACAGAGCAACATGGCAAACATTTGCCAATTGATGTAGATAATATTATTTGTACAGGTATAGCAGAGCGAGTTGCACAAGCAACTTATGACAGTGCAATGCCAGTAATTGCACCAACCATCCCCTTTGGATATGGGGATATTCCATATTTCCGTGATTTTCCTGGGACATTTTCTTTACGTGCAGAGACATTAGTTGATGTGTATTATGATGTATGTATGTCACTAATTCGTATGGGAGTAAAAAAGATTATTTTTATTAATGGACATTATCCTAATCCACCTTTTATTGATGAAGCAGTACGAAGAGCGATTAAAGCAACTGGAGCATTTTTTGCAGTATGTAATTTCTTTGTAGTACCTGGTGAAGAAGTGAATACTATTTTCAAAGAATTAGGTAGAGAACCCGTTTGGGGACATGCTTGTTTGATTGAAACATCAGTTTCTCAGGTATTTGGTGCAGAAGTACGACATGATTTGGTAGAAGGAAACATTCCTGGACCTTTTGTGGCTGAATTGAAAGATTATGTACCTATAGCCCCACCAGGGATTAGTATTCAATCTTATGAATTTGAACCAACTGCAAAAGGACAATGGAATGTACCTGATGCACCAGGACCACAAGGAGACCCAACAGGATATAGTGATGAAATTGGAGAAAGAGTAATTAAAGCTACTGTTGATCCAATCACAAAATTAATCAATGATATTAAAGATATGAAAGTAGAAATTAAGAAAGAGTTCTTTGAACCAGATTTACGAAAATTTTAACTACATAGAGTAAAAAGAAATCATACACTATAAATAGTTCTAATAATAAATAAAAAAAAGTTGTAGAATGATAAAAATCATTTTGCAACTTTTTTAATCTGAAAATAGATAAGAATTAAACGTTTTAATCTCCATTATAATACTATGAGATATCTAAACAATTTATAAATCCGATGTTTCTTCTTCAAGAATAGAGTTATCAATTATTCTATTATTTTCTACTTTACTAGCTATTGCGAGCTTATACTCTAAATTCTCGTTATAATTCAAAGAGAAAAGACAAGAAAATAAAATATCTAAAATAGTATGCATTGATTGTAATGAACTAAATGCTGAAATTTTAGAATACGTTTTTTCTCTAGTAGAAACATGCAAAACAACATCGGATAATCTTGATAGGCTATTATTTCCAATACTAGTAATAGCGATAATAGGCACACCATTATCTTTAGCTAAGGCTACTGTTTTTAGTAAGTTTGGTGTTTCTCCTGAATAGGAAATACATACGGCGCATTGATTAGAAGTGGTCATTGCAGCATGTTGAAGCATATTATCTGAATTTGGAAATATAGATGCTCGCATATTAATTCTATTTAGTTTATATACAAATTCTTCGCCAATATAATTTAAATTATTTATAGAAAACAAACGTATTTCATCACTTTCCCGCATTATCTGAACGGTCTTTTGTAAAGCGTCATGATGAATTAATGATAAGGTATCTTCTATGCTCTCAATTTGTAGTTGGCCAATTTTTGCAGCAATAGTAGTTATGTTATCATTATCAGTAAAAGGATAATTAGGATCGATTGTTTTGAAGTGATTATTTAAATATTGAACCTCATTTAAAAAAGCTATTTTTAGTTCACTCCACCCACTATAGTCTAGTTTTTTAGATATTCTTATTAATAATGATGGTGATGTATAGGTTTCATCAGCAATCATTTTAGTAGAGTAATCTCTAATTAATTCTTGTTTATCTAAGATATAATCTATAACTATTCTTTCACTGGGAGAGAAGTGGTAAGCTTTCATTCTTTCTTGTAATAACATAGTGGAACCTCCTTTTTATATATTCTAAATCATTTACAATATATTTACAAACTTGTTAATAATAATCAGAATATTTGTAAATGCCATTTAAAAGTAACCAATAATGGTTTTATTAAAACAGTAATTTAGATATTATATATTTATAGGATAATAATTAGAATGAAATTATAAGATAAGTAAAAAAATAATTATAAAGCGTATATAAAGGAGGAAGAAAAAATGAGTTTTACAGACAAATTTTTATGGGGTGGTTCTATTTCAGCTGCCCAATGTGAAGGTGCATGGGATGAGGATGGAAAAAGCCCAGTACAAGTTGATTATGGTGATCCTGGAACAACGAAGGATAGACGTTATATCCATTATTTAAATAGTGATGGAACTAGAGGTAAAATGAGACAGTTTGAACGTCTACCAGAAGGTGCTAAATATCATTTGTTTGATGATGTTAGATACACTAATCATAAAGGGATTGATTTCTATCATCGCTATAAAGAGGATATTGCTTTATTAGCTGAAATGGGCTTTACAACTTTTAATACAACAGTATCATGGGCAAGAATATTTCCAAAAGGCGTTGAGGGTGGCGTTAACCAAGCTGGGGTGGAATTCTATCGTAATGTATTTAAAGAGTGTCGTAAATATGGGATGGATCCGGTTATTACACTATATAAATATGATGAACCTACATATTTAGAGGAAACATACAAAGATTGGACAAATAGAGAAATGATTCATCAATTTGTTGAATTCGCTAGAGTATGTTTTAGTGAATATAAAGATTTAGTAAATAAGTGGATAACATTTAATGAGATTAATATATTAGTACATTTTGAAGCAAAAGAAGGAAAACAAGTATCGTATACAGAATTACATAATCAGATGGTTGCTTCCGCAAGAGCAACAAAGATTGCACATGAAATTGATTCAAATATCAAAGTGGGATGTATGATTGCAGGATTTTGTTCATATCCATATACATGCGATCCTGAAGATGTACTCGCTAATTATAAATCATTTCAAAATCTATTTGGTTATTGTGCAGACACTATGGTTAGAGGAGCATATCCATCGTATGCTACACGTATATGGAAAGAAAATAATGTTCAATTAGAGATTAGTGAAGAAGACAAAAAAGATTTATTAGAAGGTAAATCCGATTTCTTATCGTATTCATATTATATGTCTAATGTAGTAACAACACATAAAGATGAAGGGGAAGCATTAGAAAGTGCTGGTGGTCAACAAGGCTTAACAAATCCGTATTTAAAAGCAAGTGATTGGGGCTGGCAAATAGATCCTACAGGGTATGAATACTTCTTACATTTCTTATATGATCGTTATCAAATACCTTTATTTGATGTAGAAAACGGATTAGGGGCTTATGATAAAGTAGAAGCAGATGGTTCGATTCATGATGAATATCGCATTGATTATCATCGAGGTCATATCAAAAGCTTAATGAAAGCACGAGAAGAAGGCGTTGATATATTTGGATATACATCTTGGGCCCCTATTGATTTAGTATCATTTACAACGGGCCAAATGGATAAACGATATGGTTTTATTTATGTAGATATGAATGATAAAGGTGAAGGGGATCTTCATAGAATAAAGAAAGATTCGTTCTATTGGTATAAAAAATGTATTGAGTCAGATGGAAAAGATTTGGATTAGTAAATGAAAATTATTAAGTTATTTTAATAATATTAAAGATATGAAAGTAAGGAATTCTTTAAGTCAAATTTATGAAATCTTAGCTATAACTATTAATAAATAAATAAAAAATTAGATATTATTACGAAACATAGCACATCATAGAGATGTGTTTTTTCGTATTTACTTTAAGAAATTAAAATAATTTAATTCCAGTTGATTAATTTTTTGATAAGTAAAACAATGGGAATTATGGATTGGAGGAATCAATGCATAATGCATATTTATTGTAAATATACATGAAAATAAAAAATATATTATTCTAAAATAAAATTCGGATATAAGATACAGAATTTTTTTATTTTAAGCATTATTTTTCACCAATATTTTGTGATTTTATGTAAGTTTGGATATTTAGCTAGTTTGACATTGTAGTTAGTGATTGAAATAATAAATTGTAAAATAATATAAATTATTGATAATTTTTCTAAGATATTACTAATTATGAAGTAGTAAAAAAGTAGTTACACGAACGGATAGTAAAGTGAAATAAAAAATATAATCAATTAATTTAAAAATAAGTAATCTTTTTTTTTGGTGATTGTGTCTCCCTATATGAACCAGTATAGTTTTTGGAAAATCTCAATTATATGTAATTAATTTAATTAAGAAAACACTACTATTCTATGTAATATGGCGATGTTGGGAGTTTGAGAGGAGGACGAATTGTGTCAGATAAACTCAGAATAGTTTCTGATGAAACTATTTTAAATGCGATGAAGGGCGATGCAGAAGCTTTTACAGAAATATATTATGCATATAATCAAAGAGTGTTTTTTGTAGCCTTACAGTATTTTAGGAATGAAGATACTGCAAAAGATATAGTACAAGAAGTTTTTATAAAGGTTTATAAGCAAATACACAAATTAAAAATTCCAAAAGCTTTAACTTCTTGGATACATGTTATTACATATAGAGAATGTCAGAATTATAATCGTAAGAAAATGATAGTTTTCAATTTAGACGAAGATGAAGATTTTGATAAATTCCCAGATTTAAAAGCAGTTAATGCTATGGAGGTGTTTGAAAATCAACGTATTAAAGATGCCGTAGTAGAGTCGTTAGATACAATGAAAAAGGAACTGCGTACTGTAGCTATTCTGCGTTTTTTTGAAGAGTTAAGTATTCAGGAGATTTCAAAGATATTAGAAATTCCAGAGGGGACTACTAAATCTAGAATATCAAGAGTACGAAAGTTACTCAGTAATGATTTAGAAGAGAAAGGTTTTCGTAAAAATCTTAGGGTTACAGCAGTATCACCAATTTTCTTACATGAAATCTATAGTATGTTATGTAGCCAGCATACTATGAGTGAAGCTGTCACAGATAATATCTTGAGTATTGTACTAAAAGGTGGAGGAGTAGCAGCAAGTGGAATTTCATTGTTAACAAAATGGGTATTAGGTGGCTTGATTTCTACAGCTATTATGGGTGGTGTATATATTATAAATATAAATACAGAAAGTGAACCTGTTGATATTAAAGAGGAAGTCATACCTAGTGAAGTAATTGAAGAAGAAACAAATGAAGAGAATTCAAAAATAGTTAATCTTACATATGATACACAGTGGCAACAAACGGCTGTACAGTTAGATATAGAAACAACAAATTCGAATTATGACAAAATTACTATTAATGATATAGAAACACTAAAGATAGGAAGTAATGGCAATTATATTGTGAAACTTATAAAAAATGAAGAAGTAATAGATGAAAAGGAAATTACTATTTCAAATATAGATAGACAGAGTCCCACAGCATATAGTGAAGAGGATGAAGAGTACTATTACTTCTATTTAACTGATGAGGAATCAGGGGTAAACAAGGATGCTATAGGATATTTTAGAAATGGCATAGCATCTAGGGAGTTTACTTACTACGAAAATGAGAACAAACTAGTTGTTAAGAATGATAAGGTCTCTCAACATGAAATATATATTAGTGATTATGCTGGGAATATTTTATCAATAGAAATCAAATAAATATGGAGGATAATATGAGTAAATTAAAGGTAACAAAAGTATTAAAATTGTTACTAATAACAATTTTAACATTTACAAGCTTAGGGATATTTGAACTTGGAATCAGTGCTGGTAATGAATTTGATATTCATGAAACAGTGACATATAGTGATGATGAAAGGCAAGCATCAATTACACTAGATACAACAAGTATTGGTGAGGGAAATGTATTAGAAGAAGTAAAAGATCCAGAAGGAAATGTAATGAATATAACAAACCCTACTTATATAGTTACAGAAAATAAAACATATGAATTTTATATATCTTACTTTGATAAAGAGAATGAAAAAAGGAATTATACTAAAAAAGTAGAAGTAAATGAAATCAAAGCAGTAGATAGAAGTGGATTAACAAGAACCACAGATTACACATCACAAGTTGAAATACTAGACTTTGATATCTTAGATGGCAGTGGAGTTTCATTGTCTGAGATAAATCAACCTTTAAATGGAAGAAATTATCAATTATTAGTAGATTGGGAACTTTCACCAGAAAATGGAGCTACGTTACAAGAAAATGATACATTTTCTATTCCGTTACCAACAAATGAAATAAGAGGTAACTGGAGTGCAATGTCTTCAGAGTATACTAATCTCACTGATACAACTGGGACAATTACTTTGGGTCAATGGAAGATTGAAAATAATAAAATAGTTGTTGTTTTAGGCGCTAATGTAAATGGTAGTTATACTATAAATGGAACAATGACTACTGGTAAAGAGACATTAAAAAATAATAATACGGTGACAATAACACAAAAAGTAACAATGGGAGCCATTAGTAAATCCATTACATTTAAAGGATCTACTTTAGGCACAATGACAAAAGAGGATATAAAATCATCAGGGACTGCTTCTAATAGTCTTATTCATTGGGGAATAGGTGTGAATATGGATGGCCCTCATGAATTAGCCGAACTCCCTTGGGGAACAAACTTTGCGTTAGAAGACACATATGTAGAGGACACATTAAATGGTGAACTAGTATCTCTTGAAATTACAGGAGTTATAAGATTTCCAGTTGACCTTATAGATGGGAAACCTTCAGGTTCTTCACGAACATATTCGCTTATAAGTAAATTTACTAGGATATACCAAAATCCAGAAGAAAGTTATATTGCTTTTAAATCTAGGCTAGCCGCTCTTGAATATGGCGTCTATATCGATGAAGATAATGTACAAACAGTTGTTATTTACTTTGGTAAAATTGGTGAAAACGGATTAAAATACTCAGACTCAGATATCAATTTTGCATCGTCTTCAGCGAATAGGGTAATTTCACTAGGATATTATGATGAAGAAGATAGAACGGATTTAATAAATTACTTCACACAAACTTATGGAGATGAAAATATTATTGAAGGAAATATAGCTAACTATGTTGTAAATATACAAGAAGAATATTCAAAAGTATTAACAGATACTCAAAAAAGCAATACTGCAATCATTACAAAAGATGGTGTAGCGAAAAATGTTACTGGTAAAGGTACATTGCAAGGACTGTTAGGTTCTGGATCTAATAGTGTAGCAACAGGGATTGCGAAGGTGTATTTAAATGATAAGGATACAGGGAAATTATTAGATGGAGTAAGTTATAAACTCCAAGTAAAACAAAGTGATGGTAGTTGGATAGATTACGCTAGTTGGAGTGGAGGAACTACCGATACAGATGGTTCTATAGTGACAGGAGTTTTGGGACCGGGTACGTATCGATTTGTCCAAACTAGCGCATATAGTAATGAATATGATATGCCTAATTCGGATGGGGATGATAGTGAAGAGGGGTATCCTATCTCCAATACGTTTACAGTAACTACAAGCGATACAACTGGTCATATAATAACAATGACAAATGTGAAGTATAAATATACAGTAAAATATGAACCTGGAACAAAAGGGGATTTTTCGACAATTACAAAAAGTAATGTAGTAATTAATTCAACGACCCCTGTCTATGATGGTGTTATCGGATTAGATGGAAAACCACTAGCTAATGCAGGATATACATTTGCAGGATGGTCACCAGAGGTAGATGAAAAGGTAACAGGTGACGCGACATATGTAGCCCAATGGGTGCCAGCGACTAATACTAAATATAAAGTTGAACACTATTTACAACAAGCGGATGGTAGTTATTCACTAACCGATACAGATATCCTTACAGGATCAACTGGAGCAACAGTAACTGGTATGTCAAAAACAAGTTATGATGGCTACTATTTTGATACAAGTATTGTAGGAACAGTGCAATCTGGTGTTATTTCAGGAGATGGAAATTTAACTTTAAAACTATACTATAATGCAAAAATAAATATAGCATATAAAGTAGAACATCATTTAGAACAGCTAGATGGAAGTAAGGTAATTCATGATATCGAAAACTTCACAGGAAAAACTGGACCAACAGTCTTTGTGTTTCCAAAAAGCTATGATGGATATGAGGTTGATTCAACAAACTCAATAGTGAGAAGTTTCTTTCTAACAGGAATTGTTAAGGATGATGGAAGTCTAGTATTTGAGGTTCACTATAAACTAACAAAACATAGTGTTACGTATACGGCTGGAACACACGGAACATTTGATGATACTGTATATAACAATATAGCTTATGGAAGTGACACACCAAATTATAGTGGAATACCAGTTGGGCAAGTAGGGTATGAGTTTATAGGATGGAGTCCAGAAGTAACCAATACAGTAACAAAAGATGTAGTATATAAAGCACAATGGAAAGCTAACGTAGATACAGTTTATCAAGTGGAACACTATTTGGAACAATTCGATGGTAGCTATGCAATAACAGATACTGAGACATTGTTGGGTACAACAGATACTGAAGTAGAGGCAATAGCTAAAACATATACAGGATATGCATTTGACAGTAGTATTACAGGAACGAAATTAAAAGGTAATGTATCAGGAGATGGAAGTTTAGTGTTGAAGATTTATTATGTAAAAAAATCTCAAATCATTACAATGACACCAAGTACCTATCCAGAAGAAACAGGAACAGCAGGAGTTTCAACAGTTGACATTACAGATACAAATCTATGGATGTTTACAATGTTAGGAATGCTAGGGGGAATCTTAATGTTGAAAAAGAAAAGAAAAGATATCGAATAAAAATTGTAATGATATTTTTTGAAAAAATGAATGTAATTTAAAAAACTGAACAATAGAACAAAAATACCAAACAGTGAGATAATACGTTTGGTATTTTTATTTATGTTGATAATATGGTGTTTTATGATAAGGATTTGGTATTGATTCTACAATCATTAGTTAGAAGTTTCTTATTAACACCATTCAAGTAATAGTTATATAAGTCAAAGATAACTAATTTCTAATTGGAAGAAAAAACTTCATCAAAATGAAGAAGACTATACTATAATTACTTTAAAAAAAAATGATTAAAAAATCAAAAAATAATAAATAAGAGCTATATGAGAAAATATAGTTTATAATATATATACATAAATATTTATTGTGGAGGAAGTATTATGAATATTAAAGCGATTATGTGTGATGTTGATGGAACCTTGCTTAATAAAGATGGTATTGTTTCACCGAAAAAAGTAGAAGCTATTAAAAAGGATAAGAAAAAAGGCATTCTATTTGGACTTTCTACAGGTAGAGATGTACATAGTGTTAAATCATTAATGGATTTATGGGGTATTAATGTTTTTGTAGATTCTATTGTATGAAAATGTGTTGCAGAGGTTTTCGATTTTATGAAAAATGTGGAAACTGCAAGTTTTCCTTTAGAGGGAGAATTAATTAAAGAAATCATTTCACACTACAAAGATATGGATGTTAATTTTGTTATCCCAACAGAGGGTGTTTTCTATGTCGCAA
>JBKEBJ010000348.1:0-4697 GCA_047973105.1 Coprobacillaceae bacterium
GCTTCTAATTTTACTAAGTAACTTATATGTTTACCAGCATCTTTCCATTTAAATTCTTCAACTTTATGAGCTGGGATATATAAATATTTACCTGTATTAGTGAAAACTAAAATATGATCAACAGTATTTAATTCATATAAAGAAACTAAGAAGTCATCATCTTTTTTACCAAATAGCGTCCCTTCACTTGCTTTAATTGAACGATTAGAAATACGTTTAATATACCCATCTCTAGTAATTGAAATATTTGTATCTTCAGAAATAATCATTGCTTTTTCATCAATTTTAACTTCTTGTATTTCTTCTCTAATTTCACTTAAACGAGGCATAGGATACTTTTTCTTAACCTCTTGTAAACGTTCAATAATAACTTGGTGTAAACGATCCTCGTTATCTAATATTTCTAGTAAATTCTTCACTAGTTCTTGTAATTGTGCTTGTTCTTCTTGTAAAGAAACTATATCTGTATTTGTTAAACGATATAATTGTAACATAACAATTGCTTCTGCTTGTTTTTCAGTGAACTGGAATGCATCAATTAAATTCTGTTTAGCATCTCCTTTATCTTTAGAACCACGGATTGTTTTTACAACATCATCTAAGATAGAAATAGCTTTAATTAAACCATCAACAATATGCATTCTCGCTCTAGCTTTATTCAAATCATATGTACTACTTTTGGTAATAACATCAATTTGATGTGCTATATAGCCATCTAAGATATCTATAATCCCCATCAATTCTGGACGTTTATCTTTAATCGCTACCATATTATAATTATAATTCTTTTGTAAATCAGTGTTTTTATAAAAATAATTCAAAGTATTCTCAATCGATACTTCTTTTCTAACATCAATTGCAATACGTAGTCCTGTTCGATCGGATTC
Organism: Coprobacillaceae bacterium; assembly: GCA_047973105.1. Classification (GTDB taxonomy): domain Bacteria; phylum Bacillota_I; class Bacilli_A; order Erysipelotrichales; family Coprobacillaceae; genus CAKVJS01. Next base: position 888 of record JBKEBJ010000348.1, read on the forward strand.
ATCACGTACTTCAATAATTCCATCAATACTTCTATTAAAACGAATTTCATCTATTTTTCTTACTAATTCTGCTTTGTTTACTTCATATGGTATTTCAGTTACCACAATACGATTCAAGTTTTTTTCTTCTACTATTTCTGTTTTAGAACGAACAATAACTTTCCCCTTACCATGTTTAAAAGCATTATAAATCCCTTCTTTTCCTTCTACAATAGCACCAGTTGGAAAATCTGGACCTTTCATAAAACGCATGATTTTATCTAAAGTACTTGTAGGGTGTTTTATGCGATAAATAGTCGCATCAATAACTTCTTCTAAGTTATGTGGTGGAATATCTGTTGCATATCCTGCAGAAATTCCTGTTGCTCCATTAACTAGTAAGTTTGGATAAGCAGCAGGTAATACAGTTGGCTCATACTCTGTATCATCGAAATTCAGTGCCAATTGTACTGTATCTTTATCTAAATCACGTAATAATTCTGCTGCAATTGCTGATAATCTAGCTTCGGTATAACGCATTGCGGCAGCTGGGTCATTATCAATTGATCCATTATTACCTTGCATGTCAATAAGTGGTGCACGAATCTTCCAATCTTGTGATAAACGAACCATTGCATCATATACAGAAGTATCTCCATGAGGATGATAGTTACCAATTACATTACCAACTGTTTTCGCTGATTTTCGATATGGTTTTGTGAAAATATTTCCTTCTTTAAACATAGAATATAGAATACGACGTTGTACTGGCTTTAAACCATCACGAACATCCGGTAAAGCACGATCTTGAATGATATATTTAGAATATCGACCAAAACGTTCACCCATGATAGTGTCTAAAGATAATGTTATTTTTTTATCTGCCATGCTTCCCCTCCTACTCTAATCCAAATGTATCTTCTAATGAGAATTGTACATTTTTTTCAATCCATTCACGTCTAGGTTCTACTTTATCACCCATTAAAATGGATACATGTTTTTCTACAACTGCTGCATCTTCGATTGATACTTGAATCAATGTTCTTGTTTCTGGATTCATTGTTGTATCCCATAATTGATCAGCGTTCATTTCCCCTAATCCTTTATAACGTTGAACATAGTATCCTTTACCAATTTTTTTCTTCGCTGCTTCTAATTCATCATCTTCCCAAGCATAAATAATTTCTTCTTTTTTACCAACCTTTTTTGAGATTTTATATAATGGTGGTGAAGCTAAATATACTTTACCAGCATTAATCAATTCTCGCATATAGCGATAAAAGAACGTTAATAATAATATTTGAATATGGGCTCCATCAGTATCCGCATCGGTCATAATAATAACTTTATCATAGTTACTATCATCGGCATTAAAATCAGCACCAATACCAGCACCAATAGTATTAATCATTGTCGCAATTTCTTCATTTTTAAGAACGTCAGCAAGATTCGCTTTTTCAGTATTTACGACTTTTCCACGTAATGGTAAAATTGCTTGATGTTTACGATTACGACCTTGTTTAGCACTACCACCAGCAGAATCCCCTTCGACTAGGTATAATTCATTTTTCTTCTTGTTTTTTGATTGAGCTGGTGCTAATTTCCCACTTAAAATACGATCTTGTTTATTTCCTTTGCCTTTACGAGCATTTTCACGCGCTTTACGAGCTGCTTCTCGCACTTGGGCAGCTTTAATCATCTTCTTGATTAACGTGTCTGCCATCGCTTTATTTTCTTCTAAATAGTAAGATAGTTTTTCAAATACAATCGTATCTACAACAGTTCTTGCTTCTGGAGTTCCTAACTTTGATTTTGTTTGTCCTTCAAATTGTAAGAATCGTTCTGGTACTTTGATTGAAATAATTGCTGATAAACCTTCACGAACATCATGTCCTTCTAAATTTTTTTCCTTTTCTTTCAACAAACCATACTTACGAGCATATTCGTTAAATGCTTTTGTTAGTGCAGAACGAAATCCTGTTTCATGCGTTCCACCATCACCTGTTCTAACTAAATTAACAAAAGATAGAACTGTTTCTTGATAACCAGTAGTAAATTGTAATGAACAATCTAACTCCATTTCATTATGCATACCTTCAATATTGATTGTTGGATTAATTATATCTTTTTCATTATTCAAATATTCAATAAACGCATCTAAGCCATTATCATATTGAAAAGACTCAGTATCTCCTGTTCTTTCATCTAACAATGTAATGCAAATTCCTTTCAATAGAAAGGCGCTTTCACGTAAACGTTCACTGATTGTTGAATATGTATATTCTGTTGTACTAAAAATAGACGCATCTGGTAAAAAATGAATCACAGATCCTGTTTTATTTGTTTTACCAATAACTTTTAATGGACTAATCTTTGTAGCACCATATTCAAAGCGTTGATGATATACTTTACCATCACGATGCACAGTAAGATCTAACCAAGAAGATAAAGCGTTTACTACACTTGCACCTACTCCATGTAACCCACCAGATGTTTTATAACCGCCATCTTCGTTAAATTTACCACCAGCATGTAGAATGGTTAAAATAACTTCGGTAGTTGGTTTTCCCGAAGCATGCATACCTGTTGGCATACCACGACCATAATCAGTAACCTTAATACTGTTATCTTTCCCAATCACAACTTCAATTGTATCACCAAACCCTGCTAATGCCTCATCTATTGCATTATCCACTATTTCCCAAACTAAATGATGTAATCCTCGACCATCTGTCGAACCAATGTACATCCCTGGTCTTTTTCTAACAGCTTCTAAGCCTTCTAATATTTGAATATTAGATTCATCATAAGAATTTTTCTTCGCTACCATATTACCCTTAATAACCTCCTTACATACACTTGAACATTATACCTAAAAATGACTTTTTTTTCAAAAGGTTTATTGCTTTTTTGTTAACTTGTTATATAATAAAATACTAGGTGGTGAAAACATTTGGAAATATTGTTGATTTTATGTAGTTATTTATATGGTTCTATCCCCTTTGCTTTAGTAATTGGCAAAGTATTTTATAAAACGGATGTTAGACAACATGGCTCTGGAAATCTAGGGGGAACAAACACTGGCCGAGTTCTTGGTAAAGGTGCTGGATTAGCTTGTATTATTTTAGATGCTTCTAAAGCATCACTAGTAGTACTTGTTACACGTTACCTTTGTACAGTCTTAAACATTAATAGTGATATTGCCTATGCTTGCGCTGTTGCTTGTGTCTTTGGTCATTGTTATCCGATTTTCGCCAAATTTAAAGGGGGAAAAGCAGTATCCACAGCAATTGGTTATTTCCTTGCGGTTAATCCTATAGGTGCCATCATTGCTTTGCTTGCTTTTATATTGGTATTAAAAATTAGTAAATACGTTTCTTTATCTTCCATTGTCGCTTCTTGTAGTGTCTTAGTAGTAACACCGTTTCTACCAATGACATTAGCAGGTAAACTAGCGAATTTAGCGATTATAGCGTTACTTGTATATCGTCATAAAGAAAATATAAAACGTATTAAAGATGGTACAGAAAGTAAAATTAATTGGATGTAATCCAAACAAAAATCCAGAAATTAATATCTGGATTTTTATTTCGCATAAGATATTATTTGCGTCTGTTTTGGTAAATGGCTATCATCGCCAAGGTAATGAATAATAAATGTATCTCCATCATATTCAACACAACTTAAAGAACAACCACGAATAACAGTATTAACTTTATTTAATTCTTCTAATGGTAATTCTTTAAAAATCGAAACTAAAATAATAAAAACCATTCCATGAACTGTTAAAAAAACTGTTTTATTCTGATAGTTTAAATATAAATCATTCAA
>JBKEBJ010000403.1:0-6870 GCA_047973105.1 Coprobacillaceae bacterium
TATATAGAGTTTTTGGTACAAAATATATTATTAATGATATGTGATATTAAATAATAAGATTCGAGATATTTCATAATATAATCAAATAGAAGTAACGAAATGGATAACATTGAGATTTGTAATTCTTATCCATTTTTATTTTGTCTATTACCATGAATGTCATTTATCCTCGAGATAAAGAAAGATAAAACTAGATTATATAGTTAGTGATACATTGTAACACTAATAAATGATAATAATAATGAAATTATGATACGTTGTAACAAAGTCAATAATTACTGTTTAAATACATTACGACATGATGCTAGTATACCGATATATGGAGGTGTATTATGAATAAAGATTTTCCAAAAGATTTCTTATGGGGTGGAGCTCTTGCTGCTAATCAATGTGAGGGAGCATGGGATATTGATGGTAAGGGACCAAGTTTAATTGACCATACTACTGGATTACATGGAACATATAAAAGTGTTCATGAAATGAATCATGGTCGAAAATTAACAATGAATATTGATAAAGATAAATATTATTATCCATGTCATGAAGCCATTGATTTCTATCACCATTACAAAGATGATATTGCATTATTTGCAGAGATGGGGTTTAAGGCACTTCGTACAAGTATTAATTGGTCACGTATTTTTCCCAAGGGAAATGAAGCTAAGCCTAATGAAAAGGGATTACAGTTTTATGACAAAGTGTTTGATGAATTATTATCTTATGGTATTGAACCAGTAATAACAATTTCACATTTTGAAATGCCTATGTATTTAATTACAGAATATGGTGGTTGGAGAGATAAAAGATTAATTGATTTTTATCTAAACTATTGTGAAGTAATATTTAAAAGATATAAAGGAAAAGTTAAATATTGGCTAAGCTATAACGAATTAAATCATTTACATGATAATCCATTACATGCAGGTAACGTAGTGGTACATGAGGGTGAGAATAGTCTACAAATCACATATCAAGCATCTCACTATTTGTTTGTTGCTGCAGCGAAAGCAACAAAACTATTACATGAGATTGATCCCGCTTCAACAATGGGATGTATGCTATCTTTAAGTACTATTTATTCACACTCATGTGATCCACGAGATGAATTTGCAACTTTTCAATTAAAAAGAGATCACTATTATTTCTCAGACGTATTCTTGAGGAGAGAATACCCAACATATGCTCTTAAAGAAATGGAAACTAAAGGAATTAATATTGTTATGGATGATGGCGATTTAGAGATTATTAAAGCTTATCCAGCAAAGTATTTAGCGTTTAGTTACTATCGTAGTACCACACATAAGTATAATGATTCTACATTCAAGGACTCTGGTGGGGTTCTAGGATTAAAAAACCCTTACTTGGAAACAACACCTTGGGGATGGCAAGTAGACCCTATAGGACTTAGACATGTATTGAATGAAATGTGGGACAGATATCAAAAACCTTTATTTATTGTAGAAAATGGTTTAGGTGTAGTAGATCAGATCAATGGTGATGAGATGATAGAGGATGATTATCGAATTGATTATATAAATAAACATCTATTAGAAATAAGAAATGCCATTAACGATGGTGTGCATGTGATGGGGTACTTATATTGGGCACCAATCGATATGATATCTAACAGCACGGGGGAAATGAAGAAAAGATATGGATTTATCTACGTTGATAAGCATGATGATGGAACAGGCTCATTAAAACGTAGTAAAAAGAAATCATTTTATTGGTATAAGGAAACAATTGCCAAAAATGGCGAAAACTTGAAGGGAGAAAATTAATATGAGTTTTAAAGACAAGTTTATGGACAAAATGATGTCATTTGCTTCAAAAGTGAGTGCATACATTTATATTAGTGCGATTAAAGATGCTTTTGTTGAAAACATGCCTTTGTTAATTGCAGGTTCATTTGCAACATTAGGATCAAGCGTGTTATGTTCTACTACTAGTGGATTGGCACAGTTTTCAGGATTTGAATTTTTAGCAGATTTCACATCATTGTTTTCAACAATTAATTATGCATGTATCAATTTATTAGCATTCTATATTTGTTTTTTAATAAGTGCAGCAATTGGAAGAAAGAAAGGATGCAAAGAAACATTTTCTGGAATGTTAGCATTAGCTTGTTATGTTGTTTTAATTCCTACATCTCTTACAACTGAAGTAGATGGAGTTAGTGTAACAGTAAATAATGTAATTGCAAATACTAGTACAAATTCACAAGGACTCTTCTTGGCTATGTTTGTAGGGATTGGATCAATATTGATATTTGACAAACTAATGCAGGTCAAGAAATTTAGAATAAAAATGCCTGATGCCGTACCGCCAAGTGTAGCAACATCATTTTCCTCTCTAATCCCTACAGTATTAACATTGTTTGTTATCTCATTGATTTCATATATATTTATGAAAATATTCAATATGAATATTTCAACAGCAATAGTAACAGCATTACAAACACCATTGTTATCAGTAATGCAACATCCTTTAGGGATTTTGGTAATTATCTTTGTTACACAAATCTTTTGGGTATTAGGATTACATGGGGCAAACATAACTGCCGCAGTAAGAGAGCCATTAATGATCTTAGCGTTAACAACGAATCTAGAACTATTCAATGCAGGACAGTCACCTACAATGATTGTTGCTAAACCGTTTTGGAGTATGTTCTGTACAATAGGTGGTTCAGGATGTACATTAGGCTTATTAATCGCAATCTATATTGCAAGTAAAAGAGAAGACTATAGAGCCATTGCCAAATTATCTACAGCACCAGCATTATTCACTATTAATGAGCCATTAATTTTTGGATTGCCTTTAGTGCTAAATCCAATGATGATGATACCATTTGTATTAGCACCATTAGTTTCCGCAAGTATAGGATACTTTGCAACATACATTGGTTTTGCAGGTGCAGCGGTTGTTGATGTACCATGGACAACACCTGCATTCCTAAATTCTTATCCTGCAACAGGTGGTAATATTGGAGCAGTTATTACACAGTTAATCTGTTTGATAGTATGTGTATTAATATATTTACCATTTGTAAAAATGGCGAATAAAGAAGTAACACAAGAAGTGAATGGATAAATTATTAACCGAGGTATCTAACCTCGGTTATTTTATGATATTATGGTATATATAGAATGTAGGTGAAAACAAGATGGATTTATTTAGAAAACTACAAGAAATGCAGTTCACTAATACAGAGAGAATAATTGCAGACTTTACTACTCATAACCCATTAAAAGTACTAGAGATGACAACTAGGACTTTAGCTGATGCTACATACACTAGTCCTATGGCTGTGACAAGATTTTGTAAAAAGCTAGGAGTAGGAGGATTTCTACAATTTAAATTATTATTATCATCTGAGATTGGGCATATGCAAAATGCAATACATGTTGATGATATTTTACCAATTAAGGAATATGATACAGCCTATAATGTAATTGCGAAAATAAAGAAAATCCAGATAGCAGCTATTGAAGAAACTGCAAATAAATTAGATTATAATTTAATTCAAAAAATAGTTCAATTAATGATGAATGCTGATCAAATAGATATTTATGGACTTGGAATAAATTATTATATAGCAGAAGAGATAAAATACTTAATAGGTAGATTAGATAAAAAAGTAGTAATAAACGATTCAAAAAATGAAAGATATGCACAAGTTTTATCATCCAACGAGAAACATATAGCATTTGTTTTAACACATACTGGGGAAGAAAAAGAACAATTGAAAATAGCGAAACTCATACAGAATCAAGGCACAAAAATCATTAGTCTAACTGGAGATGAGAATTCATCACTAGCAAAAATTTCGGATTACAATATTTATATAAAACCTGGTGATAGATTTGTTGATATGGGACCTATTGTATTTTCTACGAGTACTCGATATGTTTTGGATACTATCTTTGGTTATATGTTTACATTTGTATATAGAAATAACAAAGAGAAGTTTGATACATACGCTAAACTTACTAATTATGAAAATAAATAAAGAATTACAGGAAACTAAAAATTTCAAAGGATGATTTTTTTGAAGAAACTAAAACCATTTCAAATAATCATTCTAAAATAATGATTAAAAAATTATATAAAACATATACTATAGAGATGGATATTTTATTGATTTATTTTTAACTACGTGCTAAAATATAAGTGAAGAAAAGGTCGGAATGGAGACCTAAATAAACCCATATCCATCAGTCGGAGTAGAGACCTAAAACCTACTCAATCACAGAGAAAACTGCTAAAAATCTTAAAAGACGAATTACAATTCGTCTTTTAATTTTATTAAAGGGGAACAAAATATGACAGATAATATATCATTTAAACAAAGAGTTCGGAATATTGCTGTTGAAGAAGCTAAGTATTTTAAGATAGATTACATAGATACTCAATATTTAATTTTATCAAAAAATTTCAAAAATAAAGAATTCTATATAATTACTGCTGAAAAAGATAATTATTTACACTTGTTAGGAGTTAATACAAATCTATCTTGTAAAGATTTTTTTGATAAATGTTATAACGGAACATTGTTAGAGCAGGAGTTTGATTTCAATAAAAAAGGTCAATCTGAAAAAAATGTAAAAGGTAGTGTTAGAAGGAAAATCGCAACAATTAAATATTTACACAAACTATTTTATGATGAGTTCTTAATTGAAGAGGATTATCAAAGTAATAGTTTACGATGCGCTATTATGACTAGTGATGGAAATAATATAACATTAGGATTTTCATATGGATATAAATCTTATCCAATGTCATTATTAAAGGGGAATCAAATGAAGAGTGAACCTGTTTTACCAGATTTAGTACTAACAAAAGGTAAGGATAATGAGAAATTTAATAAAATTATTGTTGGAAACAAAAATGTTATAAATGAATTTAGAGATATTTTAAATGGAGTAGTAGATACTAGTTTATTTGATTGAATATCTATTTTTTGAGATGAGTGTTACTTAGCAATATCGATATCACTCAACTTAACCAATATTGAAACTAATTTTACTTATAATAGTGAAGTTTGCTTTTTATAATATATATGATTAATATCATACATGTGATATGTTATTCTTAGGAAAGAGGGGTAGAATGCATACAAATAAGCTAATTGAAATAATAATTGATAATAAAGAATATTTTGCATTAGAAAAATTACGATTTTTAGAGTTTTATCATTTTATGCAGTCTATAAAACATCTTGATGCAGTTAATAATGGAACTGCGAAAACTGTTTCAATGAAGGATTACATTAAAGATAGAGAAAAAAATAGAGTGAAATCAAGTAAATATAGAGATAAGTAAGACTTACAGAATTAAATAGTAATCAATAACTGGTTAGGAGGATGACATATGGGTTTAACATTATGGGTAGCAATAGGTGTAGCACTAATATGTGCTGCTATAGCTTTATTCTATGGAAGAAAAGAAAAATAATAATTAAAAGGATTAATTTGTATTCTAAATTTTAATTAATTCTAATACTGTATTAATATATATTAAAAACAAGGAAGAGTAGCTATTCTTCCTTGTTTGTTTTAATTATCTATATTCTTATTAAGATGAATAGCTAATAGAACGAAAAAAGCTTGTAAGGCACTATTGGTTATTAAACTAGAAGTATAGAAGTTCCCAACATTAGATAATGATACTATCTCGAAAAAGGGAATAGATATAGTATTACTATGATTTAAAACAACAACTTTATCTAATTCTTCATTAGTAATGTCAGTATTGTTAAATGTATTTATAGCCCAGGTACCAGATAATGAGATGACAAAAACAAGATCTGAAAAGTGTAGTATTTCTTTAATAACTTCTAATTCTGATTTTCTTTCAATTTCATATACAGTGATATTAAAAGGAATCATTAATTCTGTAACTAAACGAGAGGCTGCAATACCGTAGATGTTACTGAAAATAGTGATTTTACTATTCCTTTTAATTTTTTTGGTAATACGTAATATTTGTTCTTCATCAAAAGCATTAAACATATTAGTTAGAAGAGTATTGGAAAACGTTATAAAATTATTTATAGAATCCTTTACAGAAGCTTCATCATTGATAAAAAGTATATTAGATAAGCTATTATCCGCGTATTGAAAGGTATCATTCTTTAAGTCAATAAAACCTTGATAACCAAGTTTTTGACAAAACTTAGTAACACTAGCTCCAGTTGTATTCGCTAGATACGCAACTTCATCTAATGAGACATCTGGAAAAGATGATAGTTTTTCTAACATTACTTTCGCAATAAAGAAATCATTACTAAATTTATGAGTATTAAATAAGAATTCTGATAATCTATTATATAGATCAGACTTTAAGTGATTAGAAACCATATGACCCCTCCTATAACTATTAATAAGTATATCATATGTAACTAGATAATGGAGTAATCTCATACGTGTGAAAGTAGAAATAATACTACTAATGACTTTCAAAAAACGGAAAGTGAAATAGTTTGTAACTCCATAATTAGTATTTTATAATCAAAATTGTAAGAGGTCATACTTACTAGGAATTCCTGATTTTTAATTTTATAAATATACAATAATGACAACTTATAATACATGGATTATGACTAATAAAGAATGAGAGGAAAAAACATATGGAAAGATTGTTAAGCTGTGATACTTCACAATTATCAAAAATGAATAAAAAACAACGTTTGGAAGCGATAGAAGCTAGTGAAAGGAGAATTGTAATTCAAGAGTTATCTTTTTTTGAAGGGATGCAATTGCTTAAACCAGTTACTGATGCTGAAGTTGCTTGTGCTTTTGGCGCTGATATTTTATTATTAAATGCATTTGATGTATATCATCCAAATGTTCCAGGAATAGTAGCTAAACC
>JBKEBJ010000415.1:0-7485 GCA_047973105.1 Coprobacillaceae bacterium
AGTTATTTCATTAATTTGTTGACCATAAACATTTACTCCTGATACAGAAGCGGCTGTCGCAAAAACATCACTATTTTTAATTCCTAATAATGAAGTCATGGCCCCACCCTGTGATAATCCAGTGACATATATTCTTGATGCATCTATTTGAGGGTATTTCACTTGTAAATCATTAATCAAGTTAATAATACCGTCCGCCCCTAAACCATCTACTATTCCATAAATATTCGTATTGGATGGTTGTGTAAAATATCCATTTTCTGATGCTGTTTGATATTCTGGTGACACCACCATAAAATTTTCTCTAGCCGCTAGTTCAGCCCATCCAGATGTATCTCCTTGCAATCTTGGATCATTTTGATTACCATGAATAGTAATAATTAAAGGAATAGAATTATCCTCGCTATTTAATACTTGATTAGGGATGTATTCAAACCACGCATACTCACTACCTGGCATATTGGATACTGATTGATGAATCATTTCATTGTATTGCATATTCAAATCATCAAAAATAGGCGTTTGTACTAAATCATATTCCAATTCTAATATATCTTTTTGACCATTCAAGATTGGTAAGTTATAAAATTCACCCTCGGAATTATGATAACGATAATTATTTGAAAAAACACTTTCCCAAGCATTTGAGAATGCCTGTGTCATAGTTTCATCACTTTTAGCAATCACTACTCTTTGAAAAGGATTATTACTATTTGTATGTAATACATATTCTTCTTTTTCTGTAGTTGTATTTACATCATTGGTATGTTTATAGAAATCAATCGCTGTTTGAGTACTATTAGAAAGATACGTTGGTACTGCTGTATCATTTATTAACTCTGTTTCCATTTCTCCACCAATAAGCATTATTCCTGCTATATAATTACATTTTTGACTTAGATAATTATTTACGAAAGTTGCACCATCATCAATACCAATAATTTTAGTGTTTTTAATTGGTTCATTTTTCACTAATTCTTCAAAATTCACCATGTCCTCTACATCATATTCTCCATCGATAGGATTAATAACGTAAATACTCCCTGCCCACTCTCTTACATTAGGTAAAATCCCCAATTCTTCTATCATAGCGTTGGCACTCGTTATATTCTTTTCTCCTGCAAAAATATAATATGTAGGAGTTAATACATCACTTCGATTAGATGTATACCCCTCTTCACTACTATTATATTGAAAATACGTATATCCTTCAATAATAGAACTCTCCACTTCTTGAAGGACTGTTTCGTCCGCATTTACTATGTTTGTTGATGATAATAAAAATATACTGACAATAAGGATAATTACTTTTTTCATTTTCTTATTTCCTCATATTCTTTCTTATTTTTCTTTTTTCAATTTTATCAACTTTACTTTATTACCACTTCTATTCTCTACTACTATATATCCATTTGGAATTACAATTTCTATCTCTTCTGGAGAGGAAATTTTCCAATGAATGATTTCATTTCTTCTAGACCAAGATGATTCAATATTTCCTTTCTTAGTTTCTACTAAGCATTTAAAATTATTTACATTATTAGAAAAATATGGTTTTATTTTATACTTATCAAAGCCTATTGCATCATCATTGATTTGTATTCCTCCTAAGCCTTGATAATACCATTGTTGATAACTTGCGAACATCGCATGATTCAAAGATTGATGTTCACCTTTAAATAATTCAGATAATACTTTATTTCCTCGACTCAACATATTGAAGTAACTAATTTCACCTTCATTTAATAACCACTTCTCAATGACATTATCATATCCATATTTATTTAATACTTCATAACTAAACATCATTCCAAATATTCCAGAATTAAATACATAATCATCTTTTTGAATTCTTTCTACTAATTTTTTACATAGCTCTTTTCCATCATTTAATTCTAAGACTGACGCAAAAGCTAAACCGGTTTGTGTTTTCTCACCAAAAGTACCGTCTGAATTTGAAAACTTATTAATAGTTATTTCCTTTAACTCATTGAACTTATTACAATATTCACTTGTATTTATATCAAGCTGTTTCATTAATATAATATTATATTTAAGAAATAACAGTATTGTACAATACCCTACCATTTCCTTGTCTGGTGTTGACTGTCTAAAGTTACCACTTATTAATACACTCCCATGATCACCTATACAATGTTGTGCTAGTGTTTCAATGTCATAACTTAATACATAATCCAATTGTTTCTTAGCATAAGAATATCTAGATTTAATAAACTTCTTATCTCCATAGAATTGCATATGTTTATATAATAAATATGGTAATACTAATTGCCATAGAATAGGTCCTTCACCTACTGCTATCCCATTAGTTCCAATTCCCATAAATGGTGCTGTTTCTGGTGTTCCACCTAACGCAGTTTGGTCGAATATAAAATCATCAATAATTTTCTTATACATAGTATCCATATCAAATGTATAAAGATTTGAAGATGCTAAAGCAACCATATCACCACCATAGCCTAATCTTTCTCTCGCACAATCTTCAAAGGTTGAGTGAACATTATTCAACTTTGTTCGATTAGCGACATCATACAATTCTTTAAGATATTCATTGTCTAGTTCAACATGTCCTGTCTGTTTAAGGCTTGTATGCACATAAATCGCCTCTATTTTTTCTATTTTATTAATATCAATACCTGTAATTAATACATATCTAAAAGAATGATACGTGAATTTATTGATAAAATGATTCTTTCCTTCTCTACTTATAACTTTATCTGTTTGAATTCCTTCTTTGGGACAACCTAAACCACCATCTACTTTATGTTGACCAATTATCTGTCCAACACTACCTGCTAAACAAGTAGAATAATCCATTTTCTCTTGTTTCATGTTTTCACTATATTGTAGTACGATTTCTTGTTTATCCTTAGCTATCCATTGGATATCTATAAAACCTGAAATTGTTTCTCCAAAATCATAGATAATACCTTCATCTGTAATTTTACAGATGACTGGTCTAATATGAGCATGTTGCTTTATTTTTGGTATATAACTTGGTTTTAATTTTCTCTTTTTCTTATCTACTTCTACCTTAAATATTTGATTACTAGAATACGTATTATCCGCAGTTTCTCCAAGATATAAATTATTGAATATTATATTGCCCAATGTATAATTCCATTCTTGATTACTTGAAATAATGATTTTATCATTCTGAGTAATATCACATATAATTCTTGGTTCACCGATTTCTTTAAGGTTAGTTCTAAGATTATATTTACCAAATAATTTTAATGGTGCAGGATTATACATTCCATTTCCTAATTCAATACTGATTGTATTCGTTCCTTCTTTTACATAAGGTGTAATATCAAAATCATCGTAATAAACACACTTTTCAAAATTAGTCCAATCTGAATTCAATTCAAAATTACCTACTCTTTGATTATTTATATAAACAATATAATATCCTAATACTGCAATATAAAGATGCGTTTGATTGCCTTCATTTATTATAAAATCTTTGTTCAATACAACATTATGATTTCTTTCATAATATAAATGATCATCTTCACCATAATCAATATCACTACCTTTAATCCAATGCCCGTGAAATTTCCATTCATTCTCTAATGTATTCATATATTTAAGTTAATAGAGAAGTCCTCTAGACTTCTCTATTAACACTTGCCCCCTTTATCTATCTAGTCTAGCATTTCTTTTTCTTCAATAGTTCCTTTTTCTTCTTTCACAATTTTTCTATCTTCAATCTTAATAAATGGAATCCAGATAATTGTCGCTAAAGCAATTAGTGCTAATTGTAATATCCCCCCAGCAATACTTCCAGTTACTAGATAACCACTAATAATTGGTGGCGTTGTCCATGGAAGTTGTACCAATCCAGTTGGAAGTGGTACTAATCCTATGGAAAAGACTATATACGATACAATAGCTGATACTGCAGATGTAAAAACAAATGGTATAAAGAATGTTACATTCAACATTAAAGGTACTCCAAATAATGCTGGTTCCCCAATATTAAAGAGATATGGTACTCCTGCAATTTTTCCCATTTCTTTATAACGTTTACTTTTCGCTACGATTATTATCGCTACAACAGCGCCAACAATACCAATTCCTGCAAAGTGAGTAAAGAAACTACTAGAAATAATGTTTATTGGATTCCCTCCAGCCATTACGGCTGCTTTATTTCCATCTTCTAATACTTGTAAGATTGGAGTAAATACACCACTTACTAATGAACTACCATGAATTCCAAAGAACCATAATAATTGTTAATGCATTACTATCTAAAAATCCTTCTAACAACAATCTTGCAATCCAAAACATAGCAATGATGATGAATGATGGAATAATAGATTCAAACGGTGCAGACACTGCTGGTGGAACTGCAGCTGGCATTTTAATCTTTAAACCTTTTCTATCAATGACTTGATAGATTTTCGCTGATAACATTGATATAACCATCGCTAAGAAAATAGCTTCTGATCCAATTTTAGCTATTTCAATAGCGCTTCCTGCTTCTGTAGCCCCTTGTGGTGTCAACAATAAGAAAGAAACTAACGCCGTTAATATTACTTGCGTACTATTAACTTTTAACTTTTCTGCCAATGTTTTTGAACATGAAACAACGACTAATAAACCACTAATACTTAGTGTAACGGAATTGACATACATTAGCTTTGCTTGCCAAATTGCTTGTTCTACACCAGTAATATTCGTAATGAAATCCGCGATTCCCTGTACTGGTGGAAATGCAAAGATTAAGAATATTGAAGCAATAAATGTGAATGGCATATATGCAAGCATTGCATCACGAATCGCTAAAACATACAAATTACTGCTTACCTTTCCAGCAACAATCGCTAATTTCTCTTGTAGAGAATCTAGAAATGCATTTTTATTTTTCATGAATAATCTCCCTTTTTTTATGATTTTTATATATTGTAATTTCTAAGGCCTTGTAATCACATTTTTATTATAACCGCTTTCATTCATCTTCTACAATATCATAAACTTGTTTTATGACTATCAAAATTTGATAATATAGTATATAGTAAAATAGAAAGGATGATTATATGAACTACGAACAATTAAATGATAAACTAAACTCGCCAATTGCTTTCTCTAATATTTCTAAGGAAGAATTAATTGAACATTTTAAAGAAAAATTCGAATTTGTACCATTTAATGGGGATAATTTATTTGTTTTTAATACAGATAGAGAATTTAACAATCGAAATCATATTATATCTTTACATCAAAAAAATAATAGTAGAGTTCCCATGCATATCTTTCATTACATTGTTATAACCTATGTATATCAAGGTACACTATCAATTACTGTAGAAAATGAACTAATTCATTTAAATGCTGGTGATATCATTATATTCGATAAACATGTTCCCCATAGTGTTGCCCCTACTTCAAGAAACGATTTAGGTGTTAACATAATTTTAAGTGAATCTTATTTTCGAAAAAGGTTTATCAACCATCTTCCTAATGAACAATTGATTTCAAAATTTATGTTAGAGTTAATGAACAATCAACACACACATAATCATTACTTACTTTTTTCTACAAACAAAGATCGTTTGGTTCATAATTGCGTTCAAAATATTTTATGTGAACATTTTGACCCAGCTATCTGTTCTGATGATTTGATTGACAACTTTATTATGATATTAATTACACATTTAGTTAGAAAATTTAAATATAATACAAATCTATCTGTAAAGGATTTTAAAAATCATCATTTAATGGAAGATATAATGAATTATATTCATAAGAATTACAAAGACGGTAAATTAAATACTATGTGTAAACATTTTGGCTATGAGGTTTCATACACCAGTAAACTCATTAAAGAGTTCTCTGGTATGACATTTAAACAATTAGTAACGGAAGAACGAATGAAAAGAGCTATCGTACTATTACATAATGATGATATTCCTATATATGAAATTGCCTCTTCTATTGGTATCAACAACTTAACTTCATTCTATAAATATTTTCAAAACTATGCTGGGTGTACACCACAAGAATATCGTAACCGTAATCATTCTATAGATACATAATATTAATACTTAATTCATTTGGATTTTACATATAGAAAAAGAAGACAGTAAAAACTTTGTCTTCTAAAAATCAAGTATGATTCTTTATAAATTCTAAAAAAACTTTATAAAATTTTTCTGTTCTTTTCGCATATGATAGCCACAACGTTGATAGAATTTATGGGCTTCTTCACGATTATGTCCTGAAACCAATCGTATCCCTGTACTTCCATCTTCTTTGGCCCACTCTTCAGTAGCTTGTATTAACAGCTTTCCAATCCCTTGTTTTTGATATGTTGGATCCACTGCTAAAGCTAATATATTTTTTAATGAATCCATATAGGTACATTCATAATCACTCATATGAATATATCCTACTACTTCATTTTTAGTACATGCAACTAATATCTTACTACCTTCTAGATTTAAAATCTTAGAAATTTTGTCCTTTGTTTGTTCAAACGGATAGTCATAACTTAAAGCCATTTTATTAATCTCTTGTATTCTTTTAGTATCCTCAATATTTATTTCACGTATTAACATAGAATCCCTCCTTGTTATTATTGTACAGAATCTATTAATAAATTGCACTAAATGTTTACACAATTTATTATTTTAGAGAATAAGAAAACACCTAAAGAATAAAATCATTCAATAGGTGTTTTTATATTATTCAGCTGTAATAGCTGCCATTGTAATATAGTTATATGGCTGATTAAAGTGTGGTAAGAAGAATACATCAAATAGTTTTAATTTATCTATTGTTACTTGTTCTTGTACAGCTAACGAGAACATATGAATTCCCATAGATATATCATACTTACTAGCTAATTGTGCTCCTAGTACTCTTCTTGTTGCTTTATCGTACACAATTTTAATTTTAACTTTTTGATTGTCTTCTTCAACGAATCCTGGTTTTTGTAAATCTTCATAATCTGTAGCTAATGCATCATATCCGGCTGCTTTCGCTTTTTGTAAAGTTAAACCAGTAGATACCATATTCAGATCCCAAATACGAATCCCATTTGACCCTTGTACACCAATGCTTTCTAATCCTGTACCACAAGCATTATGTGCTGCTACAATTCCAGAACGTACTGCATTTGTCGCTAAAGCAATATAATCAGTATCCTGAATTGCGTTATTATAAACTGTTGCACAATCACCAATCGCATATACACCTTCTACACTTGTTTCTTGTTTTTTATTTACAACATATGCTCCATTTTTAAATAAAGATAATGTATCTTTACCTAAAGCATTATTTGGTTTGAATCCAATTGCGAAAATAACCATATCGGATTCGTATTTTCCTTTATTAGTTACAACCGCTTCTACTTTTCCATTTCCTTCTACAGCAGTAACCATTTCATTATAAACAGATACAATTCCATGTTCTTTTAGATTTGCATTCATCATATCTGTAAAATCAGTATCATAATAT
>JBKEBJ010000463.1:0-5413 GCA_047973105.1 Coprobacillaceae bacterium
AGACGTGCCTAAAGCACGTCTTTTTATCTTATTCTGTTATTTTTTTCTTTCTATATACTACAACACATGTAGCAGCCAGTGCCATAGAAGCCACTAATGCGATTAAGTATCCATTACTATTTGTATTATCTCCTGTACTTGTTGGAGATGTAACAGTTCCACTACCGTTTCCAGTACCTGTTCCTGTTGTTGAAGTATCTTTTTTAGCGATTGTAATTGTTGCTTTAGCTGATGTACTAGGATTAGCTGCAGATGAAGCTACTACAGATATAACACTTCCTACTGTTTCATCCTCACCAACAGTTAACAATCCATCAGCGCTAACTTTTGTATTACTAGAAGTTGCACCTTCAACAGTCCAAGTAACTGATGTATCTAGTCTTGCTTTTGATTCTACGCTTGCAGTAAATTGTAGTGTTCCACCTTGTTTTACTTCAGCCTTATCTGGACTAATTGTTACTGTGACATCTGGATTCGTTGTTGGACGATCAGCATTGTATTTTGCAACACGCGCATCATCAATTATTCCATCCCAATTTAATCCATAGGCTACATCATAAGTATTTCCTTCAGTATCTTTATAACAAACTAAGTCTCCGGCAACATCTTCTTGATTTGCTTCAACTGTATCCATATTTGCAGGGAATTGCATTGGTAATAATCCACGTGCTTCATGTTCCCCATTAATAACCTCAAATACTGCACTATCACTTACTGAGAACCCTACAACAATAGCATCTACTTTATCTTCAAATTCACTAACAATTGCAGGTCCACTAGCATTCATTGCCACAACTACTGGAATATCTTTTCCTGTTGCCACAACTGCTGCTACAGAATTTAAAACAGCTGTTAAATCATATGGATTTAATAATCTTGATGTTTCACCGTAATATGATCTATTTTCACCTGTATCACCAGCGATAGATTCTGTTCTTACATTATCTCCATCAGCTGTATACTCACCATATTGTAATGATAATGGGTAATATCCAAATGAACCATCCTCTTTAGTATAACGTCCTGTATTACTGAATAATCCACCATTAATTGGCGAACGCATACCTACGATTACTTTATCAACACCTGATAAATCTGCAGGTGGTGTTGCGTTAGTTATTTCACCAGAACCACCATAAGTTAAATCATCTGTAATTACTGTTCCATAAATTGATTCTGCCACTTCTAAACTCATTGAAGGTGACCAAGCAGCAGGAGTGTTACCCCAAATTCCTGGTTGTTCTTCTGTATAAGTATATGGAATATATACAGTCATTTCACTAGGTTGTTTTTCTCCATTCGCTACATCTTGAATTGTATTATTTGCATTCTTTAACATAACAATTGAGTCTAATTGAGCATTGTAACCATTTGTGACTTTTTCAGTACTTCCAGCTACTGCTAAAGAGTTATCTAAATCTAAGTATGGATTTTCAAATAATCCAGGTTCCATAGTTAACTTAATTAATCTTTCTGCTGACTCTGCGAATCTTTCACGAGCAGCTTGCTCTCCCATTGCTGAATCAGCAACCATCATATCAAAAGCATCAACAATTGGTGCAATAGCATTATTTCCACCAAACATGTCACTTCCTGCCATTAATATCATATAGTGTTTTTCTGCTACTGTTGTACCATCAACACCCCAAGCCATACCAAAACCTGAAGCAGGGTCACTTGTTACTCCCCAGTCAGTACAAACAACACCATCAAATTCTAAATCATTTCTTAAAATATCCATTTTATATGAGCTGTATGCAGAACCTACACGTTCCCCACCAAGGGCATTGCCCTCAGCATCAATTCCAATTGAATATGATGTCATAACAGCAGTTGCACTTCCTGTTTCACCATTTAATTTTAATCCACCTTCTGTAAATGGAATCAAATGTTCATCAAAATTATTCCCTGGATATACTGCATATTTTCCTGATGCTGTATGTGATTCACGACCACCTTCACCAGCACCATCTCCTGGGAAATGTTTAATCATACAGTTAATAGAGTCTTCACCCCATCCTAAATCTGTACCATCTGCTGCGTATGTAGATTGTGAACCATCAACATAGGCTTGTGCCATGTCTGTAGCTAACAAAGTATTTTCTCCAAATGTTCCACCTGTACGTAACCATCTTGGTTCCGTAGCTAAATCAATTTGTGGTCCTAATGCAGTAACAATACCTAAAGCACGATATTCTGCAGAAGTTGCCTTCGCAAAATTATACATATGATCTGTATCAAATGTTGCAGCCATACCAATATTTGATGGCCATGCAGAAATATCTGAGTTTTCTGCTTCACCTGAATATAAATCTCCCGATCCTGCTGTTGAACGAGGATCTGAGCTAAAGTCCACAGGCACATTAAAGTCTGTTTCTGTTTCAACATAAGCCTGCATTGCATTTACCCAACCAACTGAATCTTTTACATTATTTCCAGCGGCATCAGTAATATTTCTAACATAGTTACTATTTAAATATCCTTCTTGTGAAGTAGTTAAACCATTAGCACTATTTGTTTCATGACTACTAAATAACATTAAACCAGCAATTTTTCTAATTCCGTCTTTTCCATCTCCGGAAGTATCAAAAGCTAGACTACTTGCTAAATCTTCAGCACGATCATCAACTGATAAACGCCAGTCTTCGTATGGATCTAGAGCACCATTTTTATTCATATCTTTAAATGCATATGTATAAATGCCATCTACTTCTTCTAAAAGATAATCATTTTTTCCATCACTATTACCATCAATATGTACTAATCCTAAAGTTGGTCCTCCATTTGGATTTGTTACATAATCCACGGATAATGGAACTTGTGTACTTTGTTCAACACTATACATATCTGTTTTTGTCACAACAGAATATGTTGTGTCATCAGCATGAATAGCAGTTGGTGTCATCAATGATAACACTGTTCCTGCAGTCATAACGCCTGCAACTACTTTCGTAAGTTTTGTTCTTTTCATTATCTAGTATCCTCCTCTAATATAAATTTCCTTACTCATATAATTATAAAGGATTCAACAATGAAAGCGGTTACTATAATATGCTCAAACAAATTCTTTTTCTTCCTATTTATCAAATTGATGTGAAAAAGTACTTTTTATTTTACTTTTTTTCTAAAAAAAATAAATCTATAGTCCTTTTTTTCCTAATGCGTATAAATATACAAATGCCCTAATTGATATAAGAATTCTTGTAGTACTAAATGTCGAAAATTCTCATTGTATGAAAATGGTAATCCAATTTGGTATACTTCTTCATTTATGCCCGAGTATTCACCTTGTCCAATATATACGATTGGTGTCTTAGAAGCAATGAGTTGACTAACATAAAAGAGCGGGTGTAATGTATCATGTTCTTTAAATGTTTCCCAACTTACTCGACTATCACAGAAAATAATAAGAGTGTCCTCATTAATATTTGTTAGTTGTTCTTTCAAGTTATCAGTATGTAATAATTTAGGAAATTCTAATACTTTATTATATTGAAGTAATATTTTCTGTAATTCTAAAAACATATTTACTTCTAATATATCTCCTATAACAACTATTTTTTCTGCTCTATTAATATACTCTATACATTTTAATATTTGTTCTTTACCAACCATTAGGTGATATTTTTCCCAATACTTTAAATATGCGTTTTTGGGATGCTCAACATTAAGCTTTTTAGTATACAACATCTCAATATCTATTTTGATACTATCTAAACGAATGGCTTCTTCTTCAAATGCATTTTGTAAGTCAACACTAAATGTTTTCCAAGTATCATATCCTAAATATTTACAAAATTTTAGTACGGAAGACTTGGATATCAAGGTATCATCAACTACTCTTTTAATAGAGAGTTTATATCCACCTGGATAATCATGCATCATATATTTGGAAAGTATGTATTGAACATTCTCTATTTGTGAATAGTTCAGAATCATTTGTAATTTGTCTCTAAGCTGTGACATATACACCCTCCTCTAATCGTATCCGATATTCTACATAAACAATATCTAAAAAAGCTGATAAATAATAATCAAAGTCTTTAACCCCACCATCTTTAGATGGTTGCATATGCACATAGTAATCAATAGCTGGCATTCCCTTGTAACGATTACTACAACTCATAACGACTCTTTTTGCATCAGAATGACACACCGCATTAAACTGTTGTTTATATTCACTTATATAACGCCCTGATGCTGTTAAAATTAATGCCAAATCATTTTCTTGCATCGGTTCAATAGTAGTGCCTTCATTTTGAAAGTTACTATAAACCAGTTTTCCTAATCCAATCATATCCACTTGAAATGCAGTAGCCAATGATAATGGATAAATTGCCCCAAATAAATACACTTTATCATGCTTGAATAGAAGATCAACCATAAGATTAACATATGATTTAACTTCTTTTTTAAATTCATCAGTATAGTTATCTGCAACTGTATAGATCATTCTATACAAGTTATCAATATTAATAGTCTTAAAACGATCAATTGCTTGAAATGTTTTAATCTTTTTAGTTCCCGTTAAAAACTGATGAAATGCTGACCAAGAAGAAAAGTTAAATAACTCACAAAAACGCACAACACTCGTTCTTGATATATAACAATCTTCACATATTCTCTTTAACGTGATACTCTCACACTCATCATAATGATTAAGAATATATCTAGCTATTTCATAATTTATATCTTTTTTCAAGCACGTATTGCAATAAACTACAAGTCTTTCTAAAAGTGTATTCACAAAATCCCCAATTTCCTTTTTTCTACCTTTTATTTTACTACACATAGAAAGCGCTAATAAGTAATTTCACTAATATGAAACACAATTTACCGATATTTAAATATGAAAAAAGACGTTATTGATTAACGCCTGTAATTATTTACTATTTCTTTAAATACATTGCCTCTTTCTTCATAACTTTTATAAGCATCAAAGGAACTTGTTGATGGTGATAATAGAATAATATCTCCAACTTCTGCTTCTTCCATAGCTAAAGTAGTTGCTTCTTGTAAATCACCTGCATAAACACTGTTATTTATATGCATATCTTTTTGGAATCGCTCTCCTGCTGCACCAAACGTAATTAATTTTTTTATAGAAGCATGATACGTTGATATTTCTTCTAAATCCAAGCCTTTATCAAATCCTCCCATTAATAAGATAACAGGTTGTTTAAATGCTTTTAAAGCTATTATACTAGCATCTGTATTTGTTGCTTTTGAATCATTATATATTTTGATTCCGTCAATTTCTCTAACAAATTCAATTCGATGTTCAACCCCAATAAAGGATGAGATAACATTTGTCAAAATTTCTGTTTTAACATGACAAACTTTTGCCATACAAATAGCTATCATTATATTTTGAATATTATGATCACCAACTACCTTAATATCTTTAATGGAG
>JBKEBJ010000475.1:0-4586 GCA_047973105.1 Coprobacillaceae bacterium
CTGCTGGGACCATAATTTCTTCAAAGTTTACTAAACTTGATTGTAAGTATGTCTGTCCATTAGCGAGAACCCCAATCGCCAAATCACTTGATGCATTTGGTGGATTCAATCCACTGATTTGGTCTTCATGCCACTTCTGACCAGCATATGCTTCTTTTACTTGTACATCATAAGAAATTCGATATTCTAACATATCATGAAACACGCCATCTGGTAATGTCCAAGTAATCTTATTGTTAGCAGTGGTCAATGTTCCTTGATTAAACTCATTCCAATTGCCACTTTGTTTAACAGAAACCTCTCTTGTAATATTTCCTAAATAGTTTACATATTCACTCATAGGATCAATTAACGTAACACTCTTTTGTGAGTTTTCCGTACTTGTTTCACCAATTTTAGTAATTTCATTTAAACCACTAAAGACAATTGTAATTCGATATTTACCTGCTTCTAAATTTTGATTTAATAATTGTGCTTGTTTATTTCCAGTTAATGAGGCTGCTTGGACTATTTCTGGTTTATCCGCGTATACAGTTGGAACTTTTACTCTTTCTTTAAGCACTTCATCTGAATGTAAATACGTATCTCCATTCGCTATGACCCCATCTGTTCCTGGTTCTGGAGTATCACCGTATGTATTATTTTTATGATATTTTTCACCAAGGTACTGATCTTTTATTCGAACAAAATAAGTGATTCGATATGTGTTACTTTCATCAAAATCTGGAATATTCCAAGTTAATATTTCTATACCATTTTCTCTTTTATATTGGACATCGGTTTTGTTATAACTATGCCACGTATTTCCCCCATCATAAGATACCTGATCCTGCATTGTTTCACCATTATAATTACTGACTCGTTCTACATATTCACTTAAGTTATCTGTTAATGTAACTGGACCATTTGGTTTACTAATTGGTATTTGTCGAATACTATTAGCTATTTCACCAAACTTTACTTTAATATCGTCTTCTGCTGATACTTTAATAACTTTATCTGGTGAACTAGCAATACCATTAAACATATTTTTTGTAGCATTACCTGCATTTGGTAAAGAAATCGCAACAGAATAAATATTTGTTCCATCTTTCTTTAACTCATTTGCAACATCTACAGGCAAAGTATATTGATTAGCATTACCATTTGGATGTTCTACATAAGAACCTTTTGTTGTATTTGTATAAAATCTATTTGGTTCACCATCCGAAATAAAGACAACAAATTTATTTCGATTATTGTTTTTTCTACTTTCTAATAATTCCTTAGCACCTATCATTCCTGCATGACAGTTTGTTCCACTAGCCCCAATACTTCCTGCTTTACGCATAGAACTGGCTGAAGGATGTGCATTATATAAATTTTTAAATCCACTTAAATTATTTGTGAATTCTTGATTATTAACTTTATATATGGAATGGGCAGTTGATCCACTTTCTTGTGAAGAATAACCGACTAATGCCATTTGTACATCTGCATTAGCACCAGGCCCCATTAACGTATCCGAGATAGTATTAATCGCATCTTGTGCCCTATACCATCTCCACACACCATTATCTTTGTTTTGATCCATACTCGCACTTAAATCTAATACAATAATTACATCGGCTGGAGCTGGCTCTGTTCTACTTCCTGTACCCACTTGTCCAGTTATATCTAATGTCACTTTAAATAAATTTTCTGTGCCATTAACTGATACTGCCTTTTTATCCCCATGTAATAAGGCAGGTTGATCATACACGATAGTGGATTTATCTATACTACTCTTTATAGGTATATCATATGTGACTTCCATTGTTGAAAATGATTTCTTAGTAAGTGATACGTTACTTTGTTCCATATTTGATTGCTTTTCTTCAATGACATTTACACCATATGTTGTCTCTTTTATTTCATTATTTGATTCAGATATAGCTTCTGAAATTGTTTCTTCATTTATCTCCTCTTTTGTTTCTTGGGTTGGAACATTTGTATTTACTGAAACTATCTCTGTTTGTATTTCATCTGATTGTAATTCACTTAATTGCTCAGTTGTAATATCACTCTCTTGTGTTACCTTTTTCTCATTAATAGTAATCCCTTTAAGTTTAGTTATTTCTCCATTTTCATGATTAACAAATAATGAACAAGTATAATCTTCTTCACTAGTATTTACTCCCAAAACATACACTTTATCATTGTCAGGATTAGCGACCACTAATATCTGACATGTTGTATTCCCCATAGTAATCTCATCTCCTTGATAATGACGTACTAGTACTTTATCTTCTAAAAAACCTAACAATTCTTTTTTTATAGTATTACTTTCATAAGGTAATGTAATATTGTCGATTATTTCATGAAGTCCTGGAGTTAATAGGTATTCTGATACCTCAGGATCTGTTTTTTCTTTTTCATATATTTCTTTGACAGAATTTTCAATGAAGTAATAAGGTTCTCTTATTTCTAATTCTTTATCTTTATTTAATGCAGCTTGAATTTCTGTTTCATCAATGGAAAGTTCATAATCACTTTTTTCAATAGCTGTTGTATCGACTATAAATAAACTAGTAAGAGTCAATACTGTGGTAATAATACTAACTAGTATTACTTTGATTTTTTTCATATACACTTTCCTTTCTGCTTTATTTTTGTTAATCATTTAATTCTAATTAAAAGGAATATGGTTTTAATGATTTACATATACACTTCCTTTTTCACTGTCATTATAAAATAAAAAATAAGGGTACTTACTTAGTACCCTCTCGGTTATAAATATATTATTTTTTATTACCCTACTTTATTATTATATGTACCCATTATCATATATAGTAAGATATATTAATAAAAACCTCTGGTTACAGAGGCCTTCACTCAATATTCTTTTATATATTATTACAATAATTCTTATATCTATATTTACTATTTATGATTAATATAATAATTTATATAATCTCTATACTCTTCTTCCAAATCATTTGGTAATTCATTAAAAGTGAAATATTGTAAATCAAAACTCTCTTCATTATCTATTTTCATATTCCCACTAACAGTCTTTGCATAATATAAAGATGTGATAACATAAATTTCATCTTTATTATCTAATGTAAAATGGTATTTAGGACCAGAGAAGACATTGATAAGTTGTAAATCATCGATTTCTAATTTTGATTCTTCATATACTTCTCTAATCGCTGTTTCTTCTAACGTCTCTCCCATTTCTAATAATCCGCCTAATAATCCCCATGAACCATTTTTTCGCTTTTGTAGTAAGAAACGATTATTCTCATCTACAATAAGAACATTGGAACCTACTAGAATCAAAGCATCGTGACCAATTTTCTTTCTTATATCTGTTACATAACTCATCTATTTTCTCCTTACACTTCTTATTACTTTTTAATATAATAACATAAAAACGCTCTATGTAGAGCGCTTAATCAAAATTATCAATAACCTATTTACATCCAAGAAGCTTTTGATTCATGCATAACACCATCCTCATGTGTGGCTTGTTGTAAGCTATCTTTTTGCGTTTGTATGCAGATATAAACTAACCCATTATCGCCTGCTTTTAACACTCTTTCACCTTCTGGTGCTACACGAATAACACTACCTTCTTTAATTGTGAACTCCTCTCCATCAACCATGAATTCGCCTTCTCCTTGAACAATAACATAAACTTCTTCATTTAACTTGTGTGAGTGAATAAAAGGAATTGACGCATTTGTTGGTAAACTATTAACTAAGATTTCACTACCAGTTAATCCTAATTCTTCTCCAATTTCTTTTCTTCCTTTGTCAGAGAACTTAGAAAATTCTCCTACACTTAGAATACTATAATTCTTATTATTTGATGTCATATGTTTCTCCTCCTAATATATTATTCTTTGTAGACTTGCATTTTATTTTCTACAATAATATAATAATTCAATAAGTATCATCTGTAAAGTAAGCACCTCAAAGTGCTATAGGCACCATTGAGATACTAATGTATAATAAGGAGAGAAATAATGAATAAAGAATTGCCTGCTTGCCCTGTAGAAGTAACATTATCCTTAATTGGAGATAAATGGAAATTATTAATTGTTAGAGATCTTTTATCTGGTACTAAAAGATTTGGTGAATTAAAAAAATCTATTGGCCAAATATCTCAAAAAGTATTGACTTCCAATTTACGAACTATGGAAACTGATGGCTTAGTTAATCGAGTGGTTTTCGCTGAAGTTCCTCCACGTGTTGAATACACTTTAACACAAACTGGAATGAGTCTTAAACCCATTATAGCTATTATGTATGATTGGGGAGAAAATTATAGTTATCTAAGACAAATGTCTGAAGATTAAATTAGTTAATTTATGTTTTACAATACCACATTATTTCAAATACTGTAAATTGGTAGGAAAATATAATTATCCGTTTTTTTAACTCTTGGACAATGCCATAAGTATTTCGGCTCTATACTAAAACTAGGGATAAATCATAAATTATGATTTATCCCTAGTTCTTTCATATTTAAATTAGACATAATAGATTACTTTAGTAACCATAAAAGGACTGAGATTATCTTTCAGTCCTTTACTATGTTTATTTAATTAGTTGCTTTC
>JBKEBJ010000481.1:0-6731 GCA_047973105.1 Coprobacillaceae bacterium
CTATGATATATGGTAAGATATATGGGTAAAATTGAAGAGAAATTAAAATCATTAAACATTACATTAGAAGAAGTACCAACACCAGTAGCTGAGTATGTTCCTTCTAAAAGAGTAGGAAACATAGTATATACATCTGGATGTGACTGTAGAAAAAACGGAACTTTATTATATACTGGAAAACTTGGTAAAGAACTTACAGTAGAACAAGGACAAGATGCGGCTAGACAAGTAATGATTAATGTTTTAGCTGTATTAAAAAAAGAATTAGGCAGTCTAGATAAAGTTAAACAAGTTGTTAAAATGTTAGCTTTTGTGAATTCAACAGATACATTTAATGAACAACCTTATGTAATTAATGGTGCTTCTAAAGTATTAGTAGAAGTATTTGGTGAAAAAGGAAAACACGCTAGATCAGCAATCGGAACAAATACCCTTCCTTTTGACACACCTGTAGAAATAGAATTAATTGTTGAAATAGAAGATTAATATTGTCGATACTAATGTTAGGAGGTAAACATATGGCAAGAGTCACAATAAAAGATATTGCGGAAAAAGCTGGTGTATCAAAAACTATTGTTTCTCATTATTTAAATGATAATTTTAAATTTATGAGTGAAGATACAAAAAATAAGATTGCTAGAATTGTTAAAGAAACAAACTATATTCCAAAAAATAGTGCTCGAAATCTTAAGTTTAAAAAAGTTAAAGTCATCCAAATAATTGTCGCAAATATCTCTAGTTTATTCTCTACTAACATTATTAAATATATTGATAGAAAAGTCAGTTCTTCAACAATTCAAGTTATTGTATCTTATTCTGATGACAATGACGCTAAAGAAAGAAATCTAATTGAACAAGCTATTTCCTCTGATGTTGATGGCATCATTTTGTTTCCAACTGGGGCGAATAGTGACCACTATCAAATGTTATATGATAAAAATATCCCTATTGTATATGTCGATCGTATACCTGAGGGAGTTAACCATTATTATTGTGCCTTATTAGATAATGATAAAGCTATTAGTGAAGCAATTACACTATTAGCGAGTAAAGGTCATAAACGTATTGCCTATCTAGGTCTTCCTTTACAAGATGAAATAACACCTAGAATAGAAAGATTAAATGCATTCCGTAAATCCATATCTCATTATGATGACATCTCTCCTTTCATCATTTCTGGTGTCAAAGAAAGTCTTGGAGATAAAATTGCGGAACTATTAAAAAGACCTGATTATACACCAACAGCATTTATTGCTTCTAATGAAACTTGTTTAGAGATATTACTAAAAGAACGAAAGAAAAAAAATCATACTTCACAAATCGATATTGTATCTATTGATGGATATGAAATATATACATATATAAACGATATAGTATTAACTATCGAACATCCTACAGAAGAAATATGTAATTGTATTATTGATTGTTTAGGAGTTTTAAAAAATGATGATGAAGTAAAAATAGCGAGTGATAAAACAATCATCAGATTTGATCCTATTTTCATTTCTGAATCATAAAAGCATAGAATAACAAATTTGTTATCTATGCTTTTTTATATCCTATTAGTTGTTTTTATTACTAACTGTATAGAAGTTATAGAAAGCCCCTTGATTATTTATTAATGTATTAAATGACCCTTTTTCAATAATCTTTCCTTTGTCCATATATATTACTTCATCATATTTTTGTAGCAGTTCTTCACTAGTTCGATGCAAAATAGAAAGAAGTGTTAGGTCTTCATTTTCTAATAATCTACCTTCAATATCATTCGCTCCTTGAACATCAACAGCTGAGGTCCCTTCGTCAAGAATCAATAACGATTTCTTTCTAATTAAAGCTCTAGCTAATGCGATTCTTTGTTTTTGACCTCCAGATAATCTAGATCCATTTTCTCCAACTAACGTATCTTCTGTAAAATCAGGAGTTATAATATTCTGACACCCACTAGCGTTGATTGCCTCTTGGTATACATCGTCTGGGTATGTTTGATGTAAACAAATATTCTCTTTTATTGTTTCATCAAACATATATACATTTTGTTGAATGATAGAAGCCATTTCATGTAACTGGTGTAAATCTAATGCCTGAATATTTTCATTATCATATTGAATACTTCCTTCAAAGTTACTATAGTACCCTAGTAATAATTTGACTAATGTTGATTTTCCACAACCACTAGAACCCATAATAGCGTATTTCTTTTTACTATCAATATTTAAATTAATGTCCTTAAGTATTATTTTTTTATCATCATACCCAAAGTTTAAATTAGATATTTTAATTTGACTTGTAAGACTTGGTGCTTTTCCAGATTGTTTTGGTTCTATTTTTGATGCTTTATCAATCTTATTAATGATTGGTTTCATACTTTTCATTAAAGCTGAATGATTCATTATTTGCATTAATGGTGTTGTAAAACTACTACATAATTGAACAATTGCGGCTAATACCCCTATCGCTATATCTCCTCGCATTACTAAATATGCACAAAGTCCTGTTGTTCCTACTTGGATAAATATTCCTAACATTTGGGCAATAATATCATTGATAACCTTAAATTGATCCGTTTGGTATTTCCTATTGGCTAATTGTTGATTATAAGTCTTAAAATTCCTTGTTATATGATTTGTCATATTAAAAGAATAAATGACTTCAAAGCCTGAGAAAATATCTTTGATTTTATTAGTAAAGTAAGCTAATTCTTTAGATAACATTTTCTGTCTCTTCGATAAATATTTCCCTAAACACATAGGAATTAGAAATCCAATAGCGGAAGCAATAAAGATTACAATTGTTATTAATGGACTATAGAATAATAACATTCCTACTGTCGCAATAAATTTCCCTGCACTCTCACAGATTCCTAATACTGGTTTTAACCAGTTTTCTTCCAGTAAATTAATATCATTTGTTAGAACTGAAATATATTCCGATGTGTTTTCCTTATAGAAAGAGGACATATCTCTTGTTAAAATACCATCAAACATATCTTCTCTCATTTGAAATAATATATTTTTTATTAACCTTTTACTGCATAGTAAATATAGAAAAAACAATACAAATATAGTTACAATAAATATCGCAGATACTATTATTAGTGGCACAAATTTACTAATATCTCCTGATGATGCAGCATCAAACATCCATTCATATTGCCTAGTAACTAGTACTAAAGATGTACTAGCTAATAAACTAAAAATAACGGTTACTAAGAAAAGTCCCTTGTTTTTTATTAAATATTTTTTCATTTTAAAACCTCCAATTATAAATACGTCTTCTTGATACTTTTATTATCAAGCCTACAGATACTGTAGAGTCAACCTATTTATAATTTTTAGTTTTATTTTTCTACCATTAACATTATTTCAGATATATATTCTCTTTTATCAATAGAACTCACAGTATCAATAATAAAGTGATTTACTATCCTATTATTTGTTTTAACGTTATTTAGTTTAGTATAATCATATAGACGATTATACACTCGATAAAGATTTCCATAACTACCATAACGCATAACTGCCACTACTTTATAAGCTGGCATATATTCTATGAATCCCCTTATTTCCTTTGTTGCTTGTACAGGAATAAAGACTCTAACTTGAACTTTATCATAATTGGAAACATCTGATTCATAATTAAAAATTGCAAAGCGATCACCAATTATTTCTATTCCTTTTTGATCCAGTTTACTTGTAAGTTCAACAAATCGTTTTCCTATTTCATCTGCTGTTAAAGCTATTTCACAATCTATATATGCAATAAAGGATTCTTTTACTTCTTTTACATATATCTCTCCCTTATCTGTTTCATCAAAACGATCTTCAATTACAGACACATGACGTTGTAATCGTTCTTTTAATAATGATAGAGATTGTATCGTCTTATCAATTTCGGCACATTTAGTAACTAACATATCTCTATTAAAATCGATATCATCTCGTTTCAATAAGTTCTTTACTTCTTTAAGAGAGAAACCAATAAACTTGAACTCTTTAATCATCATAAGTTCAAAAACTTGTTGATTACTATAATAACGATAGCGACTCTTTTCATCTATTTTTTCAGGAGTTAATAAACCTATTTCATCATAATAATGTAATGTTCGAATATTCACATTACATATTTTTGATATTTCTCCAACAGAATAATATTCTTTATCCAACATAGTTTACACCTCCTAAATATAATAATATCATATTTATAATGTGCTTTCTATTTATTGAAATGTGAATTAAAATGAAATACTACTAATATATAACACACTAGTAGTAGCGATTTAGATACTTCTAGTTACATAATAATTATCTATGTCTTTTTGTTTGTTTACAGGCTATCATAAAAAACACTATTCCTATCCCCAATAGTAATGTATAACTTAATATCGTTGTACATTGAAATCCATTATAATAAAAGTGAATCCCAAATTGTTCCTTAAAAGCAGTAAGTGCTTCTACAGGTAACGATGTAAATGCATCTGTAAGAACACTTTCCATCATTGCTTCTCTAAATAAAGCAGCACATTGAGATGGTGGAAAAAAACGAATCGCTGTTTGTAAGAAATCTGGTAAAGAACCAATAGGAACATATATGCCCATTAAGAAACCTGATAACGTTCCTACAATTGTTGTTACATTACTAAAAGCACTAGTGCTTTTAAAAAAAGACATAAAAACATACAACATAGATGTACAGGAAAATGTTGAGACAGCGATTATACTAATGACTCTAAGTAATGTTGATAAAGACATTATTCGCCCACCATCCCCCCCATATATATGTTTGCGCAACAACTAAAGTAAGACAAGAAATAAGAAAAGTAATAATAAAAGTAGAAATAATATACGCTAATGTAATTTGTAAATCAGACATTGGCGATACTTTGAAATCATCAAGAAGTCTCTTTTTTCGATCATCTATCGTAATTCCTAGAACACTTAAAGATGTCGTAAGTGAGATTATACCTAATGTCCCTGCCATAGTATCACTTAACTCTCTTGCATACATAGGAAATTCTACTTCTAAGGGAGTCATCATATAATCTCCAAGAAACGCAACATATAAAAAAAGCACCACGAAAACTGCCATCATGGAAAAGAAAACTGCTGTTTTATCACTAAAAAACAAATATATATTTCGTTTTACTAAGTATCTTCCATTCATATTATTTCTCCTTCATTATTTCTAAAAATGCATCTTCTATAGTTCCTGTTCGTACTTCAAACCTGTCTACATATATCTCAACTTTATTAAGAATAGAAAGTGGATTACTATTCGAATGTATACGTATCTCTACTCTTTCATTATTTGATATAAAAGATATATAATTATTTCTTAGTACTTTTTCTAACATTGGTAAATATCTAGAATACAGAATTAATGTGCTAACACTAAACTTCTTAGGAAGTTCTTGAACACTTCCTTTAGCGATAATCTTCCCATGATTCATCATCATAATTTGATTCGCTTTTTCTGCCTCTTCTAAATAATGGGTTGTTAGTAATATTGCCATTGAGGATTTCTTTTGTAAGCTTTCAATGGTTTCCCAAATTTGAACTCGACTTTGAGGATCTAAACCTGTTGTTGGCTCATCTAAGATTAATAATCTTGGTTCCGCAATTAAAGCCCTTGCAATATCTCCTCGTCTTCTTTCACCACCAGATAAGGTAGATACTTTTTGATTTACAAATTTTTCTAACCTACACAAAACAATCAATTCATTAACTCTATGCATTGCTTGTTTCTTTGTTAGATTATAGAAACCACAACGTAGTAACAAATTACTTTTTAAAGTTAAAATATCATCTAATACACTATTTTGAAAAACAATTCCTATCTGTTTACGAATCGTATTATTTTCTTTACTTAAAACATGTCCACAAATATTTATTTCTCCATTTTCAAAAGATAACAAACCACATATAATAGCTATTGTTGTTGATTTACCTGCCCCATTAGGTCCTAACAAGGCTAAAAATTCTCCTTCTTTTATAGAAAAATTTGATTGTTCAATAACTTTCTTATTTCGAAATGATTTCTCTAAATCCTTTACTTCTAATATATTCCCCATACCATCACCTATTACAGAATATGAAAGAGAATCATAAATTATGAACATATAAAAATAGCTCTACATTTTAGTAGAACTATTTTTATAACTACATTTTTATAAATTCTAAGTATCCTTTTTTTATCTTTTTTAAAGTTGTCTCTTTACTTTTTTTAGTTGGTAAAACAATAAATACTTTATCAGCAACTATTTCGCTTAAACATTGTAATAGTTCTTCTTTCGCTACTACCGTTCTTGTATCTTCCATTTCGATTATAAATTTAGAAAGTACTTCTTCATCTAAATCATCTGAAAAATCAATCCTTCCAATAACCTTTTTATTTCTAATATAAAACAATGTAAATATTGGACTATGGTAAGCCCGAATTAATAAAACCACATCTTTTTTAGAAGGAAAATGATACATTCTTTGATTTTTGTTTTGTAGATATATTAACGTTGTTATTTGTCGTTTTACGATATTTGCTTTTTCAAAATTAAGATTTCTAGCGTGTTCATTCATTTCCTTTTGTAAGCGTGTTATTGCTTTTTTATTTTTACCATTGAAATAATCAATCAATTCTTTAACCGTTTCTTTATAAAGTTCATGATTAATACTATGAATACATGGTGCCATACATTTATCAATATGATAACGCATGCAAGAGCGGCTTTCTTCTTC
>JBKEBJ010000099.1:0-12215 GCA_047973105.1 Coprobacillaceae bacterium
AGATTAAAGAAACTATAAAAAATCATGATGGAGATACATTGATTATTACGGATATCTTTTGTGGAACACCATACAATGCAAGTTGTAAAGTATGCATGGAAGAAAACAGTAAAAATATAGAAGTTATTTCTGGAATGTCTTTACCAATAGTATTAGAAGTTGCCAGCATGCTTCATACTACATCAATATTAGAAATTTCTAATAAGATGGTAAGCATATCTAGTGAAGTAATAAAATCATTTACACAACAAAATATTGAAGAAGAGGAGGATTTCTAATATGAAAATTAATCTAGCGAGAATTGATGATCGCTTAATTCATGGACAAGTAGCGATAGTTTGGGCTAAAGTAGCGAACGCCAAAAGAATTATTGTTGTTAGTGAGGAAGTATATCAAGATGAAATACGAAAGACCTTAGTAAAACAAGCAGCTCCACCAGGGATTAAAGTAAATATTGTTAATGTGGAAAAAGCAATTAAGGTATATCACAATCCAAAATACCAAGAAGAAACTGTATTCTACTTATTCACAAATCCAAGTGAAGTGCTAGAAATGGTTAAAGGTGGAGTGCATATAGAATCCATTAATATTGGTGGTATGCAGTACAAACAAGGAAGAATACAAATAACAAAAGCAGTATCAGTTAATGAAGAGGATATTCAAGCTTTTCATCAATTAAAAGAAGAAGGGGTAATTTTAGATTGTCGTGTTGTGGCGACAGATCCAAAGATTGACTTTGAAGCTAAATTAAAAGAAACAATAAATTAAAGAGGGAGGATTCTTTATGGAGTTATCAGTTATTCAAATTATACTTGTATTTATTTATTCATGTATTGCTGGTATGGGGAGTGTGTTAGATGAGTTGCAAACACATCGACCATTAATCGCTTGTAGTGTTATGGGACTTATTCTTGGTGATGTTACCACAGGGATTATTCTAGGTGGGACATTGGAATTAATCGCTCTTGGTTGGATGAACATAGGAGCTGCGCAATCACCAGATTCAGCTTTAGCGAGTGTGATTTCAACAATTCTAGTTGTTATTGGTAAACAAGATATTCAAGCGGGAATAGCAATTGCTTTACCTGTTGCTGCAGCTGGACAAGTATTAACTGTCGTTGCTAGAACCATTACTGTTGCCTTCCAACATGCAGCTGATAAAGAAGCAGAGAAAGCTAATTTTAATCGAATCATTGCTTTACATTTCAGTGCTTTATTTGTCCAAGCTTTACGAGTAGCTATTCCTGCTACTATTGTTGCTGCTTTTGTTAATGCGGAGATGGTAACAAATATGTTAGCGATGATACCCGATGTAGTTATTGGTGGATTGTCGGTGGCAGGAGGATTCATTGTAGTAGTAGGATATGCGATGGTGTTGAATATGATGAGTGTTAAGTACTTAATGCCATTCTTCTTTCTAGGTTTTATAGTTGGTGGGTATTTAGACTTTAGTTTATTATCTTTTGGTGTGGTTGGTTTAATAATGGCACTATTATATGTCCAATTAAATCCTAACTTTCAAAAAACAACAGCTACTGTGACAACAGGTAATATAGATGCTGATGATGAATTAGATGATTAAGGAGAGGAACTATATATGAGTAAAAATACAACAGAGATTACAAAAAAAGATATATTTAAAACATTTATATATTCTAATTTTCAACAAGCTTCTTTCAATTATGAAAGAATTCATGCATTAGCTTTCTGTGTAGATATGATCCCTACGATAAAACGTGTATATAAAACAAAAGAAGAACAAGCAGAAGCTTTAAAGAGACATCTAACATTCTTTAATACAACACCTGCGGTTTGTGGACCAGTCATTGGTGTAACTATGGCAATGGAAAACGCTAGAGCTAAAGGTGCTTCTATTGATGATGGAACAATTAACAGTTTAAAGGTAGGATTAATGGGACCATTAGCTGGAGTTGGAGATCCACTAGTATGGGGGACATTACGTCCTATTACTGCTGCAATTGGAGCATCATTAGCGTTATCTGGTAATATTGCAGGACCTTTAATTTTCTTCTTTGCATTCAATATTGCCAGATTGGCTTTGAAATGGTTTGGACTTACGTATGGTTTTAAAAAAGGATTGGATATTGTTAAAGATCTATCTGGTAATATTCTTCAAAAATTAACAGAAGGAGCTACTATTTTAGGACTATTTATTATGGGAGTTTTAGTAACTAAATGGACAACAATCAATATTCCATTAGTAATATCAGAAACTACTGGTGTTGATGGAAATACAATTGTCACTACCTTGCAAAACGTTTTAGATGACTTAGTGCCTGGATTGTTGTCTTTAGGACTAACACTGATCATGATGCAATTATTAAAAAGAAAAATAAGTCCGATAATTCTAATCTTTGTTTTATTTATTGTAGGGGTTTTAGGATATTGGGCGGGCATTCTGGCTTAGGAGGAAACATATGAAAACAAAAGGAGTTCGTTTGTACGGGAAAAAAGATTTACGATTAGAAACATTTGATTTACCTAAAATTAAAGAAGATGAAATACTAGCGTCTGTTGTGAGTGACAGTATTTGTATGTCGACATGGAAGTTAGCCAATCAAGGTGCCGATCATAAGAAGGCTCCTGATGATTTAGCGACAAATCCGATTATTGTTGGACATGAATTCTGTGGTGAAATATTAGAGGTTGGTAGTAAATGGAAAGATAAATATAAGCCTGGACAACGTTATGTTGTACAAGCTAACTTACAATTACCAGATCGACCAGACTGTCCAGGATATTCATATGCGTATACTGGTGGAGATGCTACGTACATTATTATTTCTAAAGATGTCATGGAACAAGGATGTTTGATTCCTTATCGCGGGGATACCTTCTTTGAAGGTGCATTGATTGAACCGTTATCTTGTGTAATTGGAGCGTTTGAAGCTAATTATCATTTAATGGAAGGATCATATCGCCATAAGATGGGAATAAAAGAGAATGGTAATTTATTAATTATGGGTGGGACAGGACCCATGGGATTACTAGCTATTGATTATGCATTACATGGTCCTATTAAACCAAGTCACATTGTTGTTACAGATATGGAACAAAATAAATTAGAAAGAACAAAAAAATTATACCCATCACAAAATGGGATAACAGTCTCATATGTTAATGTTAAAGATACAAAAGACCAAATATCTACATTACAAGATATAGTGGGTAGTGGGTATGATGATATCTTTGTCATGGTACCATTTGCACCATTAATCAAAGATGCTTCATCACTATTGAATCCTGATGGTTGTTTAAACTTCTTTGCAGGTCCACAGAATAAAAATTTCTCAGCAGAGATAAACTTCTATGATATTCATTATACGTTCACTCATTATGTAGGAACCTCAGGTGGTAATATTGAAGATATGTATAAAGCAGTTTCTCTAATTGAACAAAAGAAAGTACAGGTAGCGAATGTTGTTACACATATTTTAGGACTAAACGATGTTGCTACAACAACCCTAAACCAACCCGAAATTGGTGGTGGGAAAAAATTGGTATATACGCATAAAAATATAGACTTAACAAATATTACAGATATAGATGAGAATTCAGATTTAGGAACTATCTTAAAGAAAACAGATGGTATATGGAGTAAAGAAGCTGAAGAATATGTTTTACGCACATATCCAGATATTTATGAA
Organism: Coprobacillaceae bacterium; assembly: GCA_047973105.1. Classification (GTDB taxonomy): domain Bacteria; phylum Bacillota_I; class Bacilli_A; order Erysipelotrichales; family Coprobacillaceae; genus CAKVJS01. The sequence continues at coordinate 3,669 of JBKEBJ010000099.1, forward strand.
CAATAATAAATACTTCTAAGTACTATATTCCTTTCATTTAGTATCCGCCATAAATACTAATAGCCTTACAAATATATTTACACAAATAGTACTTAGAAATAAAAAAAGGTTTTTGAGAATTATTCTCAAAACCTTTTTATCATGCTTTACGATCCATAAATCTATCTAGTCCATAACCTATAATTCTAAAGATCATAGCGAATCCTATAAAAATAAAAGGAATAAACGCAGTATAGTCTTGTATAATAAACATTAATACAAAAGAAATAACAAGCGCTATTATCATACCTAAAGCAGTTCCTAATGTCATAAATGTTGAACTTTTTTCTTCCATGTTTGTCACCTCAATATGAATAGTATAACATAGAAAAATATAAAAATAAATATGCACTACTTATTGAATAGTTTTAGGATAAGAAAGAATATCATTTTTATGATTCTCTATGATATAATAATATGCAATGAGGGAGGAATGACTATGCAAACTATTACAATTATAGAGGATGAACAAGATATCAGAGAGGAACTTATAATACTATTAGAAAATGCAGGATATCAAATTCAAGAAGTTATAAACTTTGAAAATATAGAAAAACAAATATTAGATAATCCAACAGATTTGATATTATTAGATGTCAATCTTCCAAATGAAGATGGATATACAATATGCCGAAAAATACGTAAAACATTACAAATACCTATTATTTTTATCACTAGTTTAAACACACCAATGGATGAATTAAAAGCGTTATCTCTAGGTGGAGATGATTATATTACTAAACCCTATAATATTCCCGTTTTATTAGCTCGTATTAATCGTATATTACAAAGAAATACGACATCTACTAATGAAGATATTATAGAAATTCATGGAGCGAAAATCCATATTTTAAAAAGTACTATTGAATATCAAGGAACAATAGAAGAATTAACTAAGAATGAATTAAAGATTTTATGTTGTCTATGCCAAAAACCAGGAGAGATAGTTTCTAGAGCTGATATTATTGAATTTTTATGGGATACGCAAATATATATAGATGATAATACTTTAAGTGTTAATGTAACTAGATTACGTGAAAAACTAAAGGGATTGGGATTAACAGATATGATTCAAACAAAACGTGGTATGGGGTATAAAGTATGACAATTACAGACTATATAAAAGATAAGACGTATATTATATTAATTAATATTATTAGTATGCTTGTTTCTTTTTCACTTTTATATTTTACGGGGGCCAATGTAAGTATATTGTATTTATTATGTGGAATGTGGATTTTAATACTAATGATTGTTATTGGTATTGGATATTATAAATATAGGAAATACTTTATCGAATTAGAAAGTATTATGAATCAATTAGATAAAAAATATCTTTTTGTAGAATGTATGTCAAAACAAAAGGATGTAATTAGTAAAGAATATTATAAACTATTTAAAAAAATGAGTAAGTCAATGATTGAACATGTTTCAGAGGCAGAAGAACAACAAAAAGAATATAAAGAATATATTAAAGCATGGATACACGAAATCAAACTGCCTATCACAGCTATATCAATAATTGCTGAGAATAATAAAAATGATAATACTAGAAAGATTCTTTCACAACTAGAAAACATTGATAATAGTGTAGAACGTTCACTATATTATGCTCGTTCAGGAGTAGTAGAAAATGATTATGCGATTAAAGAAATAAAACTACAAGACGTTATTAATACAGTTATTAGTAAAAACAAACAGTTATATATGCAAAATAGAATTCAATTTGATGTGAAAGATATCACTGATATCGTTTATACAGATGATAAATGGCTTGTTTTTATTATTAATCAAATTCTTTTAAACAGTGTTAAATATAAGAGTGATACACCTCTAGTAACAATATACACAAGTGTTGTTACTAATGGTGTAGCCTTACATATTAGAGATAATGGTATCGGAATACAAGAAAGTGATTTGCCAAGAATTTTTGAAAAAGGTTTTACAGGAATTAATGGTCGTATGCATAATAAAGCTACTGGTATTGGGTTGTATTTGTGCAAGAAACTAAGTAATAAATTAGGAATTGTTTTATCTGTAACTTCTGAGGTATCAGAATATACAGAGATAGTATTAACCTTTCCTAAAGGTACATTTGTAAAGGTATAAAAGGTTATCTTACAGAAATGAAAGATTTCTATAAGGGATATCGATACAATCAACCTTTCTTATACGATAAGATGGAGTTGTAAGGAAGGAGAATAGGTATGAAAACACTATTAAAATTAGAAAATGTAGAAAAATATTATGGAAGTAAAAATAATGTAACAAAGGCTTTAGATAAGGTGAACTTTGAAGTAGATGAAGGAGAGTTTATCGCTATTATGGGAGCCTCAGGATCAGGAAAAACAACATTGTTAAATTGTATCTCAACGATTGATGATGTTAGTGCAGGAAACATTTATTTAAATGATACAAATATTACAGATATTAATGAAAAGGATATCGCAAAATTCAGACAAAAGAACTTAGGATTCATCTTCCAAGACTTTAATCTATTAGATGCATTAACGATTGAGGAGAATATTGGAATTGTATTAACAATTAATCATGTTTCTCCTAATAAAATCCAACCTATGATAAAAGAAATTGCTAGTAAGTTGGGAATTGAAGATATATTAAATAAATATCCGTATCAAGTATCTGGTGGACAAAAACAACGTTGTGCATGTGCAAGAGCTATTATCAATAATCAAAAATTAATTCTTGCTGATGAACCAACAGGGGCACTAGATTCAAAATCTGCTCAAATGTTATTAGAAGTTATGGAGAATATGAATCAAGAATTAGCAGCAACTATTCTAATGGTTACCCATGATGCATTCTCTGCTAGCTATGCGAGTCGAATATTATTTTTAAAAGATGGTAAATTATTTAATGAAATTATTAGAGGTCAAAAAAGTCGTAATCAATTCTATCATGAAATATTGGATGTCTTAGCGTTGCTTGGAGGAAATGTAAACCATGCTTAAAACGCTGTCTATGCGTAATGCTTCACGACAAGCAAAAGACTATCTTATATATTTCATTACCATGATTATTGCAGTAGCTTTGATTTATGCCTTTAATGGATTAGTTTTCTCAGATAAAATTAAAGATTTAGGAAGTATGATGAGTTCTTTACCTGCAGTCATTGTTGCCGCTAGTTTAGTGATGATTTTCATTATTGGATGGCTAGTTTCTTATACAATAAACTTTATGTTGCACAAACGTAGTAAAGAATTAGGAACCTATATGTTACTAGGTATTGAACAAAAACAAGTGGCGAAAATGTTCTTTATGGAAAATATTATCATTGGTAGTATCGCTATTGTTGTCGGAATTATTGTTGGTAATATTATGTATCAATTATTATATGCAATTGTTATGAATACTTTTGGAGTAGCTTTTTCTCTTGATTTCTCAATATCATTAGGAACAATTGGATTAACACTATTATATTTTATTGGAGTTTATATATTTGCTTTAATTAGAAGTCGTAAACGAATTTCAAAAATGAAGATTTATGATTTATTACACTATGATAAGAAAAATGAAGCTAAGTTGGTAGATACTAAGAAAAATAGAACTTTATTATTTATGACATCTACAATAGCTGGAATTATTGGTATATCATTAATTGCATTTACTTCTTCAGGATTAACATTTGGAATTGGTAGTATCTTAGTAATTGTATTTCTATATGGATTCTTTATTAGTATTTCATCTTTCGCAAGTCATTACTTAGATACACACCCTAAACAAAAATATCAAGGAAATAAAACCTTTGTTTTACGAACGCTATTATCGAAAATTAGTAGTATGAGTGTAACTCTTGCAACATTATCTTTACTGTTCTCTGTTGCTATTGGAGGAATTGGTTCAGGTATGTTATTTAGCACTTTATTTGATGAAAGAATTGAAAGAACAACAGCGTATGATATCATGATTACTTCAGATGAAGAAAGTAATCTAACAAAGTATGCTGATTATATTGACGATAGTACGATGGATATTGAAGAATCTTATATTTATACTGTATATCAAAATGATACAAGAGACTACATCAAAGCAATGGAGGATAGAGGAGAAGATTTAGCTGCTTTTGATAAAGATAGTATGATGAAAATTAGTGATTATAACACGTTACGTAAGATGTTAGATTTACCAGAAGTTAAATTGGAAAAAGGAAAGTATATTATTCATACAATTCCTGCTTTTACAGAATCAATGTCTGATTATATTGAGGAAAATCCACAATTCACTTTGAAGAGTTATTCATTGACGATGCAAGAGATGTATACAGAGAACTTCAGTCAATATAGTTGGTTTGGTAATGGTAATGGCGTATTATTGGTTGTACCAGATAATATGGTAGAGGACCAACCAACGGAACATAGTGTTTATGCAGCTATGACAAACACTCCAATTACTGAAGAAGAATGGGAAGAAGTAACTAACATATCATATGATGTGAATGAGGATGGTCTCTTTGATTATCCACTATCTAAAGAAATTGAAAGAATTACGTATACTTCATCTTATCTTATCTTTGTATTCCCTCTATATTGTATTGCACTAATTGTTATGATGGTTGCAGCAACAATATTATCTATCCAACATTTAAGTGAAATGTCTAAGAATAAATATCGTTATAATATCTTATCAAAATTAGGTTTAGATAATAAATCATTAGTTAAAGTCATGCGTAAACAATTAGGAATCTACTTTGTTTTACCAGCATTACCGGGAGTCGTGATTGGAGGAGTTATGATTTATGCTTTCTCTCAAGTCTTTGATGCAGGAGTAGCCAGTCAAGTTTGGCCAATGTTAGGAATATCAACACTTTTATTCTTTGTAGTGTACGCGATTTATATCGTTGCGACATATACTAGTTTTAAAAGAAGTATAATAGATTAAGAGCACCCAATAGGTGTTCTTTTTTATTATTTCTAACAATAAGAACTCTTTAAATCAAACATTTATTTATCTTGAGGATAGTGATATAATAAACAAATATAAAGGGGGCTATCATGATAACAACATGTATTTTTGATTTAGATGGAACATTAGTAAATTCATTAGAAGATTTAGCTGATACAACCAATGTATTGCTAGAAAAATATAATTATCAAACGCATTCTTTAGACACCTATAAAAATTTTGTTGGTAATGGTATCGACATGTTACTACAAAGAGCTTTTGGAAATAACGATGTGGTATTTCTAAAGAATATAAGAAAAGAATTTGATGCTGTATATCAGAAACAATACTTACAGAAAACCAAACCATATCTAGGAATTATGACATTGTTAGAAAGACTTCAACAAAAAGGAATAAAAATGGCTGTAGTCACTAATAAAGAACATACTATGGCAGTTTCTATGGTAGAAACACTATTTCCTGACAAATTTTTATATACATATGGAAACAGTGAAAGCTATCCCCATAAACCAGATCCAACACTTGTCAATCAAGTAATCAACCAAATAGGTAGTAAAAAAGAAGAATGCGTTTTTATTGGTGATAGTGATGTAGATATGAAAACAGGTAGAAATGCCCAAATGAAAACAATTGGTGTATCTTGGGGATTTCGCCAAGTAGAGGAACTTATAAAAAATGGTGCTGATAGGATTGTCAATGAACCAATAGAAATAGAGGACATTATTAATGATTGGAGTAAGTAGCTGTTTAGCAGGTATTAATTGTACTTTTAAAGGTCAAAACCATTTAATTAAGAGAATTCAAAAGATGGTAGTTTCTAAAGAAGCAGTAATGTTTTGTCCAGAGGTACTGGGAGGAATGTCTACTCCTCGAGAACCATGTGAGATAATAAATGGAAAAGTTATTTCATGTAGTGGTGTTGATCACACTAAGGAATACTATGATGGAGCATATAGAGCTTTAAATTTATTACAGAAATTACAAGTAAATGTAGTCTTATTAAAATCTAAAAGTCCAAGTTGTGGAAAAGGAAAAGTATACGATGGGACATTTCAACATGTATTAGTAAATGGTAACGGAATTACAGTGAAAGTACTGGAAGAGAATGGTATTATTGTATATAATGAAGATAAAATTGAAGAGTTTTTTAAATATATAGAAAAGAGGTAATAAGATGGGTCATATTTTATGGTTAAAACCAGTATTTAAAGAAATGATTTGGGGAGGACATAAATTAAAAGACATTTATGATTATCCTATTCCAAGTGATAAAACAGGTGAATGTTGGGCACTTTCTGCACACTCAAATGGAGACTGTACAGTATTAGAAGGAGAATACTCTGGAAAAACATTATCCACTTTATGGAATAATCATCGAGAGTTATTTGGGAATATTGAAGGAGAACAATTTCCTTTATTAGTAAAAATAATTGATGCAAATAACGATTTATCAGTTCAAGTACATCCTAATGATGATTATGCAAAGGTACATGAAAATTCGCTAGGAAAAACAGAATGTTGGTATGTGCTAGATGCTAAAGAAGATACAAAAATGGTTATGGGACACCATGCTAAAACCAAAGAAGAGTTAGTAAGCGCCATTGAAAACAATGACTATGATAACTTATTAAATACTTTTACAATAAAAGAAGGAGATTTCTTCTATATTCCGTCAGGAACAATACATGCTATTTGTAGTGGCTCTTTAATATATGAAGCGCAACAATCATCAGATATCACATATCGTGTATATGACTATCACCGTAAAGATGATCAAGGAAATGAAAGGGAATTACATGTTCAACAATCTATTGATGTAACAACAGTTCCTTATCAACCATTATCTTTAGATAGTCAGGAAACAAAAGCTTTAGTGAATGGACAAGAAACTAAACTAATTACTTCCCCATTCTTTACTGTATATAAATATGATATAACAGGAGAAAATACAATCGTTAATGATAAACCTTTCCAAATGGTAAGTGTTATTAAAGGCTCAGGAAGTATTGATGGAAAAGCAGTAAAGGCAGGAGATCATTGTATTATTTGTTCTGATCAAAAAGAAACAATCTTTGATGGAACAATGACAGTGATGATTTGTACATTATAATGAATTGTGAACATTGCGAATACCAATTTAATATTTATAAATTTGCGTATCGTCAAATGCGACGTTGTCCTGAATGTGGACAGATGTATGAAATGCATTTTCCAACTGGAACCGGTTTTATACCATTCATTGCAGCCATCATTATAACTATTGTTATGACGTATCAAAATCGCTATACCTTCTTAGTGATTGCTAGCATATTTATTTTACTTTACTATATAATAGATATTATTTTTAAAATAAGTATGATATATACAGATCATTATGAAATCACCGAAATGAATCGATAAACTATAAAAAAAGATAATCATCATATGAGTTGATTATCTTTTTCATATACAGTTTTTTGTAAATGTTTTTAAATGATCTAAGTATAATAAAAGAAAGAATTGATAATAATAGCTTTTTTTAAACTTTTAACTACCAAATTTCTGTAATAATAAAGATATAATTTACTAATATGAAGTTATTTAAACATATGTTTTCATCAAAATGTAATATATATTTATGAGTATTGTGTGTTCTGTTTTTGTGAAAATAATGTTCTGTTAAATTCATATTTTTAATACTACAATTATTTGAATTTTGTAAGCATTAGATAAACTATATTATGTTTCGAAAACCCTGAATTCTCGTATACATAAAATGAATTAACGACAGTGATTTTTATTTATTATTTTGTTTATTATCTAATCTTGTTTGCATTCTTTTTAAGAGTTTTTCATACCACTCAATTTCAAAATCTATCATATCTAATTCATATTGAATTGCTTCAATTTGAAAAGACGCAATTTCATATTGTCTATCATCGAGAGTACTTAATATTTCAGAAGAATGTTCAATATATTTCCCTATTATGACTTTATCATTTTTTATAGATTCTATATATTCTTTTATTCTAGAGTCACGAGTGTTTTTATCTGAAAAACTCATAAAGAATATTTTCTTTAGCTCTGGAATTCTTTTATGAGTTGCCTCGAAAGAAGAATTCACCCACGAGTTAAAAAACTCTTTACCTTTAGGCGTTATAGAGTATACTTTTTTATACTTGCCATTATCAACTAACTCATCAAAAATAATACATTTATCTGCTAATAACTTTTTTATTGAAGAATGAATATTCCCCATACTATCACCAGATATTAAACTCATTCCATTTTGTATTGTTTTTCGAATGTAGTTAAGCTATTAATCGATAATAAACCTAGTATTAACTCATTCATCTTTATCTTCCTCATAGTTCTAAAAGAAACGTATCTATAAGAGATATGATAAATGAAATACAAAATATTGTCAATATTAAATAGAAGATTCATCAATATAGCAGATAAAAGTAGAGTAATAGTTATGAAATATAAAAAAACAGATGAATCAAAATTGAGATTTATCTGTTCCTTAATTGATATTTCAACCGCACCACAAGGTGCGGCTTTTTTTGATATACTAAAGGAGCTCACCCGACGAAAAGGAGCTCC
>JBKEBJ010000118.1:0-8435 GCA_047973105.1 Coprobacillaceae bacterium
TTATTATACACTAAAATAATATCATTTCATAATTAAGTCATGTATTAAAAAGCATTAATTCATAATTACTCCTGAATTAATGCTTCATTTTTTTGAATCTTATACAAATATAAAGCAAATACAATTCCAATAAATGCTAACCCTGATACAAAAGCCAATGAAACATTAACACCGATATGTTGACTAATGAGTCCACATACTGTTGGCATAAGTAACATGCTTAACCCTTGATAAACGGATACTGCAACTAATAAACTAGTTGCGCGTAAATTTTCAGGTGCTAATTCATAATATAGTTTTCTACTAGATAACATTACTAGTGGACCAGTAAACATTTGCATTCCACTAATCAATAGAATACTGAAAACACTATTAGAACACATGAATAGAAAATATTGTAATGATACTAGTATTGCAGAAATAACTAAGAGTTTATAACTCCCTAACTTTCTAAGAATTCTAGCACCTATAAAATAAATTGGAATTTCTGCACCACCATTAATCGCCCACTTTATTCCGATATCTTGATGCGTAGCACCAAGCTCCAACATTTTATCAATAACCACACTTCCATTTGTTGTTGTTGCACAATATACGAGAAATAAAACTGCAGTTAGTACTAAATACTTTTTATTTTTAAATAAAATATTAATATCTTGTATACGTATACCTGTCCCTTTTTCTTTCTTTGTATTAGTATTAGTAGTTGACCATAATACCAAAGCACTGACTAATATTGCCAACACTAAACTAATCATCCCATATGTGGAATATCCAAAAACATTAATAATACTGGCTGCTACAATACAAGCTAATGCCCAACCAGCAGAACCAAAGGCACGAATAAAACTAAAGTTTTCAACTTCTTCTTTTCCATTAGAAAATAACCAGTTATCCATAATTCCAAAGTTCGCATTTACTAAACCACCACTAAGTGCTACTAATATTAAATGTAATACAAATATCCTTGTTTCCATTGAGAATAGTAACATACTACTTAAAGCATACAATAATAATGATATAATAAATATTTGTTTTACTTTTTGAAACTTATCTGTTAAATAACCAAGTAACAATTGAAATACAATTGTAGTTACTGCATAAGCTGAGATCATAAAACCACGTTCAGAAGTACTGTATCCAACAGCTGAAAGATATGTAACATACTGTCCATAAGCCATCGCAAAAACAATATATCCAATAAAATAAGTAATACAATACTTTGTTATTTTTTTCTTTTCCATATTTATTCCTATCCCCATATTAACTATCTAGATAACTATACAATATGAAGTGGGGGTTATGTCAATCTATTATAAGCACTTTCATAAATAGAAAAAGTGACTTATCGACAAATAAAAACCAGGTTATTTACCTGGCTCTTATTTTCTCTCTATAAATGCACTATTATATTATAATTTAGTCTTTTTCTTTGACACATATAATGCGCCTACAAGTACTGTAATACTTGCTAACATAACTGTTACATACCCCATTATATTATTACTATCTCCCGTTTTTGTATTATTATTGACTGAAGAAGGTTGTTTAGTACTAGTAAATGCCCATGTTCCTGTAAAAGTTATTTCATCTTCATCTACAAATACTTCTTGTTCATCCCAGCCGTCGAATTTCCATACCCCATCTGTTACTTGTATTTCATTATTTGTTACTGGTGTCGGACAAACATTTGTTTGATCTGGAACATCTATTAAGTCTTCTGGTAAAGTTGTTAATACTTCTTTAGGTAAAGTCTTATCTTTTGTACCACTCACAAAAGTATGTTTTACCACATGCGTTTCTTCTACATACTCCCATGTTCCTACAAACGCAGCATTTTCTTTCTCAATAACTATTTCTTCTTTATCCCAACCTTGGAATTTCCAATTACCATCTCGTAATTCTACGTCTTCTTCTGCTGGTTGTTGAGTTTTACGACATCACCTCTTTTGTAAATGTTATTACATTTTGGAAGTTGTTTTTCAACCACCTCTGGTACACTATTACCTTCAGTACACTGAAATCTGTATACTCTATTATATTCATGTTCTTTATACGACCATGTCCCTATAAAGTTTACATCTTCTCTATCCACTTTGATGCTTTCTGGTTCCCATCCTTCGAATGTCCACGTTCCTTCGGTTACTACCACTGGTTTGAAACTTGTTACCTTAGGGTTAGCAGTATCTCCATGTTTCAATCCACTTATTGTCTCTGGTAATAAACCTGTCACTTCGGTTGGTAACTCTTTTCCATCTGTACTTTCAAAGGTATGTGTTGCTTTATATTCATGTTCTTTATATGACCATGTTCCTACAAAGTTTACATCTTCTCTATCCACTTTGATGCTTTCTGGTTCCCATCCTTCGAATGTCCACGTTCCTTCATCAAGTATTACTGGTTCAAAAGTAGAATTATTTGGTTTAATCTTTTGACCATTCTTTAAATTAGTAATATCTGTTGGCTTTAAATCCATAACATCTTTTGGTAAGTTTGGACTGCCTTCTTCTTTTACAAATGTGTGAGTTGCTCTATATCTTTTTTCCGATTTCCATTTTCCTACAAAAGAAATATCTTTTTTGATATTACTGTGTTTTATTGGATTCCAACCTTGAAACACCCATAACATATCTTCATCTTCTATAAACACTCCATCAGGAGCCGGATTTGTTGGTGTAAAAGTTGCTCCACGTTCAATACCTGTTATTGTATTTGGTAATAACTCTTTTACACTTTTCGGAAGATAATCACTCCATCGATCTTCGTTCTCAAACTCAAAAGTTGCACTAAAAGTTTCATCAAATTGCCACCATCCAGTAAAGGTGACATCTTCACAAACCTCTGGAACATAGGTAGGTGTCCACTCATGAAAATCCCATCTACCATCCTTTACTATTACACTTGTTTTGTTTAAATAAGTTGGTTCAGCTGGTTCTCCAGTTTGTAATTCCTTATCACTTGGTAGATATTGTAATACTTCTTGGGGGATTTTTTTACCTTCTGTCAAACTTTTAAATTCATGTTTTCCTGTATAAGTATCTTTTAACTTAACATACTCCCAAGTTCCTACAAATGTTGTGTCAGCATATATTTTTTTAGGACTGGTATGATTCCATTCTTTAAATTTCCAATAGCCATTTCCATCATTAACATTTTCGAATTTTTCTGGCAAATATACGCTTTCTCCCCGACTCACTTTTTTATCTTCAGGAAGTTTCTTCTTGACTCCTTCAGGAAGTGTTCGTGATGTACCTACTTTTTTAAATTCGTATTCTACATCATATTTATGAGCTACTGAATCTAATGTTTCTAATTCTCGAGTATTAAATTCTCTTGTTAATGTAGATGGTATTATTCCTTTTTGTTGCTCATCAGTTTCTACCACCTCATTAGAATCTTCTGCATAAATATCATACGTTGGTAATAACATTCCTAATAATAAAGCTAAAACGACTGATAAAGAAATGAATTTACCTTTTTTAATTGTCATCATATATAACGCCTCCTTTTATTTGACAACTGTTAAAAGTTATATTCCCTATCAGATAATGCTGCTTTTTCCATCAGCTAGCCTCCCAATATACCCTTGATAAAATAAGTATTTAGAACGTGACGCACTACTTTCTAATAATTATTCTATACATTTTCAATATATCATGAAGCTTAAATGTAAAAACTCGATACCTATATTTTCGTTATTTAATCCATTCTTTTCTATTCGATATACATTACTTTTTGTTGTAGATAATACATCCACCCATGTTCCTGACAATTTATAACAAATGTAAAGTTTTGATCAACATCCAAAAATATCCCATTATATCTCAATGTTTTTATTAACTATTAAGATATATATAAGAATATCGATATTCAATTCACGTAATATTCTATAATACATCTTTATTACTATTAAATTTTTTACAATAAAAACACTTAAATAATCTAACTATTTAAGTGTCTTTTCATTTATTTTTTATTTACATAAGCATCTACAGCTAATAAAGCATCTGCTACATCTTGAGCTGTAATAGCAAATGGCATTTGATGCATTGTTTCTCCATCCACTGTTGCTTGTTTCCCAACTTTTAATAACTCTTCATAACTTGCATTTTCCAAGTGTAGTTCTTTTAGTGTTGTTGGTAATCCTAGTTGTTGATAGAACATAATAAATTTATCTAACTCTTCCTTTGGTCTATTCTCTAGAACTAATTGAGTTAATGTTCCATACGCAACTTTTTCACCATGAGTTAAATGATGAATATCCCCTTCTAATGCTGTAAATCCATTATGAATTGCATGCGCTGCAGCTAATCCACAGCTTTCAAAACCAACACCACTTAATAAAGTATTTGCTTCTACAACTGCTTCTAAAGCTGTTGTTACTACTTTTGCACGATTGGCTGCTATTGCCTGAATACCATATTCAAATAATGTTTCTTCACATTTTTCTGCAATCGCAATAGATGCTAGTGTTTGTTTTCCACCTGCCATGGTATCACCATTCTTTTGCATAACCGCTCTACCTTCAACCCAGGTAGCTAATGCATCTGCAATTCCTGATGCTAGTAAACGAGTGGGCGCTTTACTAATAACCGCAGTATCCACTAACACCAATTCTGGATTTTTTTTATAAAATAAATATTTTTCAAACACTCCTTCTTCACTGTAAATAACAGATAAAGCAGAAGTTGGTGCATCCGTAGAAGCAATTGTAGGTAAGACTCCTACTGGTACTTCTAATTGGTCACTGATTGCCTTTGCAGCATCAATAGTTTTACCACCACCAAGTCCTAATACCACATTACATTTAGCTTCTTTTCCTAGTAAAGTAACACGATTAATTTCTTTTGTTGAAGCCTCTCCATTAAATGCAACATGAGTAATAGTAAAATCATTATTTTTTAAATTATTAACCAACTCTTTACCAGCTATTTCATAAACAACATCATCGCATAATAATAATGCATTAGTTCCTAGTTTTTTAATATGAGAAATTCCTTCTTTTAAAACATTTCTTCCTTGCACATAACGTGAAGGACTTGCGAATACTTTTTCCATTGTCTTATCTCCTTTTTATTATAAGTCTGAGATTTTAACCTCACCAAAAACTGATTCCCAATCTGCAGTAAAATCATCTACTGCTTTTTGAATTGATGGCATTGCTAATGCTTCAGCAATAATGTCTACTCCCATTGTGGCAGCTTGTGCCCCACATTCTAATGAAGCATTTACTTGACCAACATTTTTAAAACTAGCTGCTAATATTTTAGTACTACTATTTGTTCTTTCAATTTCATTTGCCATTTCTATAATTGCCTCTTGTGGGTCAATATTTAAGTTCATCATACGATTGAAGTATGGTGCAATATAATCTGCGCCTGCTCCAATAGCTAAATATGCTTGAAATTTAGTATAAATAGCAGTAGCTGTAACATTGATGTTTTTAGACTTCAATGCTTTTATTACTTTTAGTCCTTCAGCATTAACTGGTACTTTAATATATACATCTTTATCAATATTCTTTAATATCGCTTCTGCATCTTTCATCATTCCTTCATAATCATGAGCGACTACTTGTACATGCAATGAACGTTCCTTACCAATAATATCTCTGATTTTTTTCATGTGATTAAAGAATTCAATATTTCCTTCTTTTTTTACAATCGATGGATTTGATGTAACCCCTGCTAAAGGTATTACCTCTTCATATTTTTTTATTTCTTCAAGATTTGCTGTATCTAACATAAACTCCATAATATTTCACTCCTCTATCTTATTTATATATATAATTATAACAATATAAAACTATTTTTGTTGTTATCAAAATCTAAATTATATTTTTCTTCTTTCAAAAGCTACTAAATAACTCTTCATTTTTATTATAGAAGCACATTTGTGCTACTTATTATTAACAAAATTCTATCTCTAAATTCGTTTTTTGACTTATATATGAAACAACACTCTGAATATTCCAGAACTTTATGCTTCGAAGTCTTATAACTTGATATGGATAGTCAAACAAATGAATGTATTGGATAAGCTTACTAAGATTCTCTTCTACAGTTAAATTAGTGTCCTTAGGTGTTTTATAAAAATGAATTCTATCATTATCTTCATCAAAAATTTCTACTTGTAATTGTTTTTCTTTGATATCAATTTCTATAAGTTTCATAGTTACCTCCTACAACATTATCCTAATTGTTTTATGTATATATATCAATTCCTAATAAATGATATGCAAGTAATAAAAACAGTATTTATATCGACTACTCAATGTTTACTCAATTTCATGATTTTAAAAATAATTTCTTTATGCACAAATGTGCATATTGTTGTTTTTATCATCTTAATGTTCAAATATATGCATTTTTAATGTTACAATCATTACCATATATTAGAAAGGAGAAACAAATGAAACAATCTAAATATTTAAATATTTTATATTCAAAATTTGATACTACAGAAGAAATAGTAACTGAATTAATTAATTTAGAAACTATTTTAAATCTTCCAAAAGGAACAGAACTATATATTAGTGATATTCATGGGGAATATGATGCCTTTCTACACATATTGAAAACTGGCGCTGGAAATGTGAAAGAAAAAATATATGATACATTTAAAAATACCAAAACAGAAAATGAAAGAAATGATCTTACATTACTAGTTGCTTATCCAAAACAAATTTTAAAAAGAATTGAGCTCCAACTCAATTCTAGACAATTAAAAGATTGGTATTATACAACCATTTTGGACTTACTAAAACTAATAAAATTTTGTTCTTCTAAGTATTCTCGTTCAAAATTAAGAAAAGCATTGCCTCAAGAATATGCATATACTATTGAAGAGTTATTATATTTAGATACAAACTCTAGAAATAAAAATGATTACTATCAAAAGATTATCTCTAAACTGATTTCTCTACAGATTGTACAGCCTTTTATAATAGGACTAGGAAATAGTATTCAAAGATTGGTAATTGACCATCTTCATGTCGTTGGTGATATTTTTGATCGTGGCTTACATGCAGATAAAGTTATGGATACATTGTTAACGTATCATTCTATTGATATTCAATGGGGTAATCATGATATTCTTTGGTTAGGTGGATATGCAGGTTCTAAGGCATGTCTAATCACCTTATTACGTATTGCCACAAGATATAATTATTTATATGATTTAGAGAAAAGTTATGGTATTAATTTACGCCCACTATTCATTTTTTCAGATACTAACTACAATTCAAATTCTGCTTTTTGTCCACACAGTAAAAATAAAAATTTCCAACATGAAAATGACTTATTACTAGAAAAGGTTCATCAAGCATTGACTATTATACAGTTTAAATTAGAGGGCCAAATTATAAAACGTCGCCCAGATTTCGACATGTCAGATAGATTATTACTTCAGAAAATTAACTATCAAGAAAATATAATTAAAATTAATAATACCTGGCACAGTTTAAATAATTCATGTTTTCAAACTATTGATCTAAATACTCCATATTTGTTAAATGAAGAGGAACAATATGTAGTTGATACTTTACTTTCTTCCTTTCAAAAATCAGAAAAATTGCAAAGACATATGCAATTCCTTTTAGACAAAGGATCGATGTATTCTGTTTATAATAATCATTTATTGTTCCATGGTTGTATTCCATTAACTAAAGATGGTGATTTTTTATCTATGAAATTAGAAAATAAAGAGTTTAAAGGAAAAGCGTTATTAGATCAGTTTGAATATTATATACGTAAAGGATGTCAAAATAAAAAAATGAATACTGATTATTATACAGATATTATCTGGTATAGTTGGACAGGCAAAAAATCCCCATTATTTGGCAGACATAACATGACAACCTTTGAACGTTATTTTATTAATGATAAAACATTGCATATAGAAGAAAAAAATCCGTATTATTATCTAAGAGAAGATCCAAACATCTGTCATAAAATATTACATGCTTTCAAGCTAAATGATAAAAACTCCAAAATTATCAATGGACATACTTCAATTAAGGTTAAAGCTGGGGAAACACCATTAAAGGCAAATGGAAAATTAATCGTTATTGATGGTGGACTCGCAAAAGCATATCAAGAAACAACAGGAATTGCTGGATACACATTACTTAATAATTCTTACGGTTTTCAATTAGTTACACATCATCCGTTTGAATCAATAGATAAACTTTTAGATACACGGTATGATAAAACTGTCATAAAAAAGGTGATTGATAAAGAATTAAAACGTTTGTTAATCAAGGACACTTCTATTGGAAAACAGATAATTGAACAGTGTCGTGACCTTGAAAACTTATTAAAATATATAAAAGATGAGATACCAAATTAGTAATCTCATCTCTCATATATTTTTAAATAAGGGTCTTTAGAAACTCTTAAAATTTCAATAATTGTTTCTTCATCAGTAATAAGTGC
>JBKEBJ010000129.1:0-10382 GCA_047973105.1 Coprobacillaceae bacterium
CCTAAATGATCGATATCATCTAATAAACCAATTCTAGCCATAGAATTTACTCTATCATCCGCAGCTAAATCTAAACCATCAAAAATATCAACTAAGTTGAACATATATGAATATGCAGATAAAATATCAGATACAGTAATAAATTTACTATCTAACGATAAATCTGTACCAATAACACGCATTTTCTTTGTTTTATTTTCATCAGCATAAACCTCTAATACTTGAATCGTTCCATTTGATTCTAATTTAGGGTTTGTTACTACTTCTCTTGTATGTGCTCCTGCTTCTAATGCAGGCTTAATTTCTTCTAATACACTTTTAGTAATTAAAGTTCCTTCTTTACAAATTACTTTTCCATCAAGATCCTTAATATCTTCCGCTACTGTACGGTTTAAAATACGATCAAATAGACTAAGTTTTTTTCCAAACTTAAAACGTCCAGCTTTAGCTAGATCATATCTTTTCCAGTCAAATAACTTCGCAAATAATAAGTTATTAGCCCCTTCTAATGTTGCAGGCTCTCCTGGTCTTAATTTATTATAAATTTCTATTAAGGCTTCTTCAGTATTTGTAGTACTGTCTTTTTCTAGTGTGTTTCTAATAAATTCATGGTCACCAAAAACATCTAGTATTTCATCATTACTAGATAACCCTAAAGCTCTTAATAAAATTGTTCCTGGCATTTTTCTATTACGATCAATACGCACATTTAAAACATCCTTGGCATCATTTTCAAATTCTAACCAAGTTCCTCTAGATGGGATAACACTACCAGTAAATACAGTTTTACCACTCTTATCTAAAGCGTCAGCAAAATATGCCCCTGGCGAACGAACCAATTGCGATACAATAACACGTTCTGCACCATTAATAATAAAAGTTCCAGAATCTGTCATTAATGGGAAATCACCCATAAATACTTCTTGTTCTTTAATTTCTCCAGTTCCTGTATTAACTAAACGTAATAAGGCTTTAATTGGCGCTGCATAGTTAGCATCGCGATTCTTGCTTTCCTCAGCCGAATATTTTGCTTCATCAAATACACAATCTACGAACTCTAAAGATAATGTTTCGTTAAAATTGGTAATTGGATAAATATCTTCAAAGACTTCTTTAATTCCTTCTTCTTTAAACCACTGATAAGAATTTGTTTGGATTTCTACTAAGTTTGGTAGTTCCAAAGAACCACTAATTCTTGAGTAATTACGACGAGTAATTTTACTTTTTGCTTCTGTTATTTTGTTTTCCACGTGCACACTCCACCTCTTTGATAATCTCTATTTTGTCTGTTTTTAAGCGCATAAAAGCACCACTTTTTTTAAACATGAATAGGCATTTTACTATATTAGCATATAGACCCTACTTAGTCAATAACTTTTTTTCAGGATGCCATGATTCTCATTTTAATTAAAGTGGTGCTTTTTTAGATTTTAAAATATAATATCCTTTATCTTTCTTTACAATCTCAACATTATTAAACACTTCTTGCATTTTCTTTTTTGTTGATGGTGCTCCTTGCTTCTTTTGAATTACTACCCATAACTCGCCATTTGTATTTAAATATTGATACGATTCTTCTAATATTTTATGAACAACTTCTTTACCTGCACGAATTGGTGGATTTGTCAGAATAATATCATATTTGTCTGTTATTGCTTCATAAATATAACTTTTAAAGACATTAATATCTGACAAATGATTTTGTTCAACATTGTTCTTACATAATAACAAAGCTCGATCATTAACATCAACCATATCCACTTTTATATGTGGGTATACCTTCTTTAAACTTATACCAAATGTTCCATAACCACAGCCGACATCTAATACTTTATTCTGATTATTATTAATTTGTATAGCATCTAACATAACTCTTGAACCATAATCAATCATGTTTTTCGAAAACACTCCAATGTCACTAGTAAAAGATATTTGTTCTCCTTTGTACTTAAAAGTAAAAGTATTTGGTTCACTTTCTAATTCACTGTTGTTCGTATAATAATGATTCATCTTTTTTCCTCTTAACTATATTTTTATATAACCAACCTACGATAAAACTTACCCCTAACCCTATTAATATTATACTAATAATCATATTATCTTCAAAAAGGACTACTCCTAAAACAATAAGACCAATACTAACGAGTAAAAATAATATTATATTTAATATCAATAATGGATAATATATCCATTTATTTCTCTTAGATTTTTGTAATTGCCAATCAAACATCTCAGCTATTATCTCAATAACAAATTCGAATATTAACTCCACATTACTTCCCCTTATATATTTTTATTACTGTTTTACATATTAGATTTAACAATGGAAGAATACCCATAATTAATAATATAAACGCTAATATATTATTATCTCCTAACTCTTGTATTCCTAGTGTAACGAAACCAACACAAAAAAGCAAGACTATAATCACTAATAATGATTGTCCTTTTTTATTTTCTTTTTCAACTACCTTACAATTTGTCTTTGACTTATCTTTATGTAAATATTCATCTTCTACATACATAGCCAAAAAATCTATTCCCAAAAATATAATATCTACTATTTTTTCCATGAAATCCTCTTTATTAGAAAAAGGACTCATAATCATGAGTCCTTAATGTTAGTTAAATTATTTAACTTCTACAGAAGCTCCAGCAGCTTCTAATTTTTCTTTTAATTCTTTTCCTTCATCAGCAGATACGTTTTCTTTGATTACAGAAGGTGCTTTATCTACGATACCTTTTGCATCAACTAAACCTAATCCAGTGATTTCTCTTACAGCTTTGATTACTGCAACTTTAGTAGCTCCAGCTTCAGTTAATGTAACAGTTACTTGAGCTGGTTCACCAGCAGCAGCAGCATCTCCAGCTGCAGCAGCAGCTACAGGAGCAGCAGCAGTTACATCGAATTTTTCTTCGATTGCTTTTACTAAATCATTTAATTCTAAAATTGTTGCTTCTTCTAAATAAGCTAAAATATCTTCATGTGCTAATTTTGCCATTTTATTTTCCTCCAATTTGGTTTGATATTTGACTGATTATTCTGCAGCTTCTGAAGTTTCTTCAGGAGCGGCTTCCTCAGTAGTTGTTTCTTCTGCAGTTTCTTCTGCTTTTACTTCTTCTACAGGAGCAGCCTCTTCTTTTGGTGCTTCTTCTGTAGGTGCAGCGCTACCATCTTCTGGTTTAGCATCTGCTACGGCTTTAACGATTCTTGCGAATTTGCTAACTGGTGCTTGTAACATACCAAGTAACATTGAGTACATTCCATCTCTTCCAGGTAATTTAGCAATTTCTTTTAATTCGTCTGTTAATAAGACTTTCCCTTCAACAACTCCTGCTTTTAACACTAAAGCTTCATGTTCTTTAGCGAAATTTGCAAGAATTCTTGCAGGTGCTACTGCATCACTGTTTCCAAAAGCGATTGCATTTGGTCCAGTTAATTGTTCATTTAAAGTTTCATAACCAGCTTTTTCACTAGCTCTTTGAACTAATTTGTTCTTGTAAACTTTAAATTCAACGTCTTCAGCGCGTAAGTCTCTACGTAATTGTGTTACTTCAGAAACTGATAAACCACGGTATTCAACTACTACAGCTGATTGTGCTTTTTCAAATTTCCCAGCAATTTCATCTACGATCTCACTTTTTAACTTAATTGCTTCTGCTGACATTGTTACACCTCCTATTTAAATTTTATATATGCAACAATATACACGTTATTAATAAAACTCTCACGTAAACGCGAGAGTTAAATGTAATATACTAGTAATACTATATATTTTATTTAACACCTCGGTAACAAATTAAGGTTGCCCAGTTACTGTCTACGGTATATTGATTGCGACTAAATTGTTATAGCTTATACAGCTATTTTAATGCTTGGTCCCATTGTTGCAGATACAACAACGTTTTTCATATATATACCTTTTGCTGTTGAAGGTTTCATTTTTACTAATAAATCAAAAATAGTATTGAAATTTTCTACTAATTTATCAGCATCGAATGAAGCTCTACCAATAGTTAAATGTATATTTCCTTCTTTATCTGTACGATATGTAACTTTACCAGCTTTTGTTTCTTGTACTGCTTTAGTTACATCCATAGTTACTGTTCCAGTTTTAGGGTTTGGCATTAATCCTTTAGGTCCTAAGATACGTCCTAATTTCCCTAACTCTGCCATCATATCAGGAGTAGCGATCATTACTTCAAAATCTAACCATCCTTTTTTGATGTCTTCTAATACTTCTTTACCACCAACAACATCAGCTCCAGCAGCTTTTGCTTCTTCAGCTTTAGCTCCTTCAGCGATGACTAATACTTTTTTAGATTTACCAGTACCATGAGGTAACACTAATGCTCCTCTTAATTGTTGATCTGCATGTTTAGTATTTAATCCTAATCTAAATGCTACATCTACACCAGCATCAAATTTAGTTGTGCTAGTTTGTTTTACTAATGCCATAGCTTCTTCAACTGAATATGTTTTCCCAACTTCAATTAACTCAGCAGCAGCATTATATCTTTTACTTTTCTTTGCCATTAATAATTTCCTCCTTAGTGGTCAAGCGGAATAATCCTTCCACAAAATGACGATTCTTTTTTTAATAATTAAGCATCTAAGCCTTCAACTTTAACACCCATGTTACGAGCAGTTCCTGCAATGATTTTCATTGCTGCATCGATATCATTAGCGTTTAAGTCAGGCATTTTGTATTCAGCGATTTCTTTTAATTTATCAGCTGATAATGTTGCTACATCTTCGCTACCTGGATTGCTTGCTCCTTTTTTAATTCCACAAGCTTTTTTGATCATTTCTGAACAAGGTGCAGTTTTTAATACGAAATCAAAGTCTTTATCTTCATATACAGTTAGTACTACTGGTACTGTTTCACCCATACGATCTCTTGTTTGATCATTGAATGCTGTACAGAATTTAGGCATTTGAATTCCTGCCCCTGCAAGTGCTGGACCTGGTTTAGCTCCTCCAGCTGGAAATTGAATTTTCATAATTCTTGCAACTTTTTTACTCACGTGACATTCCTCCTTATAAAAATTTGTCCGTGCTGTGGTCAAACAGACATATGTCCTCCCACGCATAGTAACAATGATGACACATACTGCGTCGATTAATAATTATACATTATTATTTGATAAATGCAATAGTTTTTACTATTTTATTAAATAAGTTTTTACCTCATTAAATCTTACTATATTTGATTATTGTGACATACGTTCAATAATTGTTTGTTTCTGAATGCGTCGATACATCAATAACGGTAAGATAATAGAAATAATAAACATTATACTTATTAATATAACTACACTTAACGTTGGATAAACAAATGCTTTATCTAACTTCTCTGCTCGTATGAATTGATTTACAATATACAAAACTCCTGTCCCTATTGTTAACAATAACCCTGTAATGACTGCACTATATAAAACACCTTCCGTAATTAACATTCTACGTAATTGTTTTCTTGTCATACCAATTCCTTCTAATGTCACCAACTCTTTTTTACGATTTGTTAGTGAGGTATGAAGAACATTGAAGTAATTAAATATTCCCATACCGATTAACAATGCACTCATAGAGAACAACATGATTTTTATTGAATATATATAATCTTTTGCTTTTTGGACATCATCATACTTAGACATCACCATTACTTCTTCATCTGTAGGGTGTCCCATCTCTTCATAGGCATCACCTCTAGCGCTTAATACTTTTATTAGTTCTGCTTCCACTAATAACTCTTGTCCTTCTTCAATGTTAACATATATTCTTGTAGGAACAGAATCAATATTTAAATTTTCTAATGCTGTCTGACTCATGAGAATATATGGATAATTAGGTGTATTCGTAACAATATTCCTGAATTTTGGAAGCCCCCTAGTATTAAGATCCAAATACCCTCCAAATTCTAATTCACCTACATTTTCTTTATATAAGTTGTAAAATGTAACTTTTTCTCCGATCACATCTGTTGTTTCCTCATTCATTTTCTCTGAGAATATATGGTGATGAAGATTAAGGAATGTTTTACCTTCTTTAAATCCCTCCATATTAACATTTATATTCTCTTCATTCACAAATTTCTCAAACGCCTTTATTTCATCATCACTTAATACGATAATTCCACCCCAATACTCTCCCCATGGAATTTCCTCTAACCGATCTCCAGCCGCTTTTATCATTAGTTGCCAAGCCGTTTCTGTAGAATCAAATATAGCATAGGATTGATTTATAACTCGGATATCTTTAACACCTTGAATATTCTCAATTTCTTTTATAACATCTTCATTCAAGAAAGCTCCTTCTTTTGTTAGAACAGCCTCTGTGCCTATCCAATATTCAGTTTGAACAGAGAAATCAGGATTGTTTTCAAAGTCATTTGAATAATCCAATATTTGGATTGCCATAACCGAACAAATCGTTAAGATGCTTGCAATAAATAGTGAAAGTATAGTTTTAATAAAACGCAAACGATTCTTACTTATACTACGCCATGCCATTCTAGTAATGGATGCACCTTTATGATGATGAATCTGTTTCTTATTAATTTTTGTCTTTCCTTCAATATAATATAACGCTTCTCTTGGTGAAAGTTTATATATATGTTTTAGTGGCAGTAACATACTGATAAAACATACAATAAATGAAAAACCAATGACTATCATTAATAATTCTGGTCTAAAAATCATAACATCGCTAATTGATAACTGTATTCCAAGATAGTTATCAATCTTTAGACTAGATAAAATTCTTGGTAAAATCCCTATATTAATAATTAGAGCTACAATACTTCCTATGACTACTCCAATACATGCAATTCGTAATATTTGACGTTGCAATATACGATATATTTGTTTTTTCGTTGTTCCAATAGTACGTAATAAGCCTAGTTCTCTGACATCTTTCTCCAAAGATATTTGCATAATATTGTTTAGTAATAACGAAACACTAACAACAATAATTACGCCTAACATAATAGCGACATCGTAGTTACCATAAATACTTTCTACAGCTGCATAATCGATAGTATCAGAAGCATAGAATTGTTGAATATCGTTTGTTGTAGGAACATCAGCATATAATTTTTCTTCTGCCTCTTCAAACAACATCCCCTCCGTCTGTTTCATTAACAAGGTTGTTGAAGATGTTAATGATAATCCCAAAGACTCTAAGTATGTTTCAGAGAAATACCCTAATGGAGGTTGGTCATGTTCATCAACAAACTCCGTATAATACCCACTTAATATAAATGTTTCTGTCTCGATAACTTCACTATTATCACCCATATTAATATCCAAAGATATTAACATGTCTATTTCTGGATTAGTAATACCTAAATTGTCTAATGCACGAATAGGCAACATTATTTCATTCTCTTTTTCTGGATATGTTCCATGAATATCAATATACGCTAGCTTGAATAATTTTTCGAAAGCGACTTTATCCACTGTATTGGCTATAAGTTTTATTTCATACTCATCTCCTACATATCCGAAACTATGCAGCCTCCCAACAAAATCTATATAATCTAGTTTTTGGATTTGTTTGTACTGCTCATCTGTTGGCTCATCTAATGTAATTGTATATGCATGACCACTCCAACGTAAAAATGAAGTATATTTCATGTCTATTTGACTTTTCGCTATATTAAAGATACTAAACAACAATACTATAATCATAGTAACTGATAAAATTAACAAATAATTGCGCTGGCGATTACTTTGGTAGTTATTTTTCGCTAATCTAGCGATTACTTCCTTATTATTATTTTTTACTCTCATATTATCACCTAATAAACCATTCCATCTTCAATACGAATAATGCGATCTGCCATTTGCGCAATTTCTTCACTATGTGTTACGACAATGATTGTTTGTCTAAATTTTTTAGCACTCATCTTTAATAAGCCAATTACTTCATTACTTGTTTTAGTATCCAAATTCCCTGTTGGTTCATCCGCTAATACAATAGCTGGTTTAGTTGATAAGGCTCTTGCAATAGCTACACGCTGTTGTTGACCACCAGATAATGTTAATGGTAAACTATATACTTTTTCATCTAACTTTAACGTTTCAATAATTGTTGAAACATACGCATCATCAATACTGACCTCATCTAGTTGTAAAGGTAAAACCATATTTTCATATACATTTAATGTTGGTATTAAATTATAATTTTGAAATATAAATCCAATGTTTCTTCTTCTAAAGATTGTTAATTGTTCATCTTTTAAATCTTTGATGTCAGTACCTAGGATTTTCACTTCTCCACTAGTTGGGTAATCTAGCCCTCCCAACATGTTTAACAGTGTTGTTTTACCACTCCCTGAAGTACCAACAATCGCTATAAATTCTCCTCTTTCAATTTCAATATCTACTCCTTGTAAAGCATGAACTATAATTTCCCCCTGTTGATATGTTTTACATAATTTTTCTGTTTCTAATACTTTCATGATTTTTCCTCCTTTGTACACAACTACATCATATAAAACAAATCTTACAAACTTCTAACATTCTGATATAAAAAAGGAATTCACAGATGTAAAATTCCTTATTTAGGCAAATATATAGTAAATTTTGTTCCTATCTTTATTTTTTTTACTTTAATAAATCCGTTATGTAATAACACAATACTTCTTGATAAATACAATCCAATACCAAAACCTGGTTGGGACATTACATTCTTTCCACGATAAAATCGTTTAAATATTTCATTTTCCTCACCACTTTGAATCCCAATTCCATTATCTTCAATAACGATTTCCACAAACATATTATTTTCTTGTAAAGTAACTATTACTTTACCATTAGTATCTGTATATTTTACTGCATTCTCTAGGATATTATATAAAGCTTCTTGCATCCAATTAGTATCATGACTTAACATAATATTCTTTGTATTATCATATTGAATTCCTATATTTTTTTCTTTCGCTTTTGGTAAAACTGTAGTAATTGACATTTGTAATGTCTTATTTAATGATTGTTCAATTTGTTTTAGTTGCATTACTTTTCCATCTAATCTAGACATCTTAATAAAACTCTCTGTTAAGAAAGTAAAGTTATCTACAGCTAGCTCAATATTATCCAAATACAACCTTTGTTCCTCATTAACATCTGCCTGGGCATCTAATAAATCCAAATATAAACGCATATTTGATAAAGGCGTTCGTAATTGATGCGCTATATCTGAAATTAATGTTCGAATTTCATCTCGATCTTTCTTCACTGTGTTTTGTTCTAACAATAATGTTGCATGTAATTTTTCAATTTGGTGCTGAATTTTAGAAGCTAAATATTCAGAAGTTGTTGATAATTTTGTAATATCTTCTTGATTTATCATATTTTCAATAATTCTAGATATTTCTGATAATTCCTTTTGATATTTTCTTTGTTCCATCCATATAATAATCAAACTATATATTACTAGTAATATACTAATTATTACAAAGTATAGATTATTTTGGATAACGCCATAGACAGCTAGAAAAAATAATATTAGAAATAAAAATATTTATATACTGTTTTCTTTAATTTTTCTTATCATATTAATCACCAAAAATATATCCTGAACCAAATTTATTACGTATATAGGAATGGTTATGATATATATCTATTTTCTTACGTAAGCGATTAATAGTAACACTAATGGTATTTACATCTACATATTGCGCATTAGTATCCCAGATTGTTTCTAATAAATATTCTTTAGTTATTACCTTTCCTTTATTTTTAACTAATAAACAAAGAATTTTATATTCTTTATTTGTTAGATTAATAATTTCATTTCGTATTCTAACTTCTGTTTATTAACATCTATTTGTAAATCATTATATATTAAAATATTTTCTGATTTTTGATTTCTTCGTAGAACAACTTCTATTTTTTTTATTAACACTTTCATAGAGAAAGGTTTTATTATGTAATCTTCACAGCCACTATCATAGGCATGGATCATATCAATTTCCTCATCACGGGCTGTTAAAAATAGAATGGGAATCTTTTTATCATTATGGTGACATACTTCAAAACCTTCTCCATCAGGAAGATTAATATCCAATAATATTACATCAACACCTTCATCCAAAATTTTAATACCTTCTATACAAGAATGACCTTGAACAACTTCATAACCTTCTTTTTCTAAAATTATTTTAATTGCATTGTTTAATTGATAATCATCTTCTATAATCCCAACTTTCATAGTGTCACCTCCTTGTTTCGATATATCTTATAAAATTATCATAGCATCTTTTTATAACAATCAATAATCTTTTTCTTATATTTCTTTGTTTTATTATGTTATATCAATTGTGTTTATATTCACATAAGACTTAACTTGCAAAATTGTAAGTATTACTCTACAGTTA
>JBKEBJ010000265.1:0-2582 GCA_047973105.1 Coprobacillaceae bacterium
TTTATAAAAATCCAAATTCTCAATTAATAGATATTCATATTAGCGATATGATAGGATTAACAAATATATCCGATTGGAATATTGATTTTATGATTAATGATGGGCAAATTGAAATTTATAACACACCTAGTTTAGTAGAAATTTCTAATATTAGTACTTCACCATTAAATATATTTTCATTAAACGCTAATAATATATTGAATGAAGTTAAAGATATGATAAATTCAAATGCGATTAATACTATTGATATAAGCTATGAAAACGGAATTACATATAACAACAATCTGATAAATAATTATACTTATGAAGATGCAGTATCTAAACTAAGTAATCAACCAATTATTATGAACGATCTGAACATAACATTTAATACCTATGGTCAATTTGAGGTAATTGAGAGTTATGTTGATACAATAAGTATAAGTAGTTGGTATTATGGATTTAGTGTAACAAATTCTGTTGTTCGAAATATCTCTGATATTTCGATAACACTTCTTGAAGGTGATGAGAACGATTATGTTTATTGTAATCATGTATTTAGTAGTTTGTTAGTAGATTCAATTGGTGCACTGACAATTACTGCCAGTAATTCAACAACAAATATTAGTTTTAATATAGTTAATGTTACAGCTAATGATATTGGTGAAAGAAATATAAAGGCAAGCTATTATTTTGATTCTATGTCACAAGTAGTTGCAAATAATATTGGTGCTATAAATTATGAAGATATTCCTTCTTCAGATGAAAATAGTTATGGATATTTTACTGTTCATATAAACCAAGTTTATGCAGAAAATGTTGGAGAAATAGATACACATATTATGTCTCCATATGCCCATGTTAATATTTATTATTATACTGGCGTTTATACTACTGTTGGTGGTATGGATATTAAAATGGATCATCAAAACAATAATTTCGATGCTTCTTCTCATACAGGAATAAATCTTGGTGGAATAGAAGCTAAAACAGTGGATGATATTTTTGTTAATGCAACAGAAAGAGCGAATGTTAATAGTAATAATAGTGTATATGTATCAGAATCTAACATTGATACTTTAGGCTCTGTTCAACTTAATGGGGATTCATCATCCTATAATCTTTATGAAAGTATTATTAAAGAGATAAAAGATATTTCTATAAATGGATTATATTCAGATATTTCAATTAATAATCAAATATACGGAAGAATGGATACGATTGGAGATATCACTGTTACTAAGAGAGAATTGTCAAATAATTATACAGAAAATAACACGGCAACAAGATTATATATCAATTCTTCAACACCGATTCAATCTATTGGCAATATTTATTTAGATTCATATGGAGGAACTAATAATGCTAGTCTGGAAATTAGTAACACACTTGATGAGACTATGTCAATTGACTCTATTGGAGATATTTATGCAAACAAAGTAACAGATTTAAATTTAGCTAATTTAAAGATTAAATCTTTAGGTGAACTAAACTTACCTGTACTAGAAACAATTGATTTATCAGGAAATGAATTAGCTAGATTAAAAGTAAAAGATAATGTATTTCCGAATACATTAACATCTTATAATTTTAATGGAAATCAAATTGCTGGATTAGTTCCTGTATCTAATGATTTACTAACAACAGATTATCAATTACATAACTTTTTTGATACAACACAAGATACTGTAGAAGATCAAAGTCAGTTATATATTTTAGTGGGTGATAAACGTTATGAAAATACAAGTTTATCAAGTGATAATCTTTACACAATTAATGTGAGTGCTAATGAAACCTTATCTGTTGATACATTAATCAATTTAGTTCGTATGAATAATGGAGCCTATGATGATGAAAATGAAAATTTATTTTCATATCATACTTGGAAATATGGTATACATTCTAATACGAATACTAGAGCTTCAACATCATATAGTGATGAAATCACTTTAGGTACTGGAGCAATAGTAGAAGGATTAAATGTCGGTGATAATTATATTGAATTGAGTCTATACGATGCTGTAAGAGATTCTGGTAAAAATGAAAATGCGAAAGTTTATTTCAAGGTTGTTAAGCAAGCATCACCAGACGATAATCAAGAAACAGACAATAATCAATCTACAAATGTTACACCTGCTAATCCTAACCAAACTACAAGTACGAATTCACCATCAACTGGAGATTATACAAATGTAGGTATTATCTTATTTATTTTAGGATTTATTATTAGTGGTGTATATGTATGGAGAAAAGGACTTACTAAAAAAATCGATTAAAATGTAAAAGAAGCAATGCGAATTGCTTCTTTTAGTTTGGGTTAATAATGGTATATATTTTAGTGACTTCATTTATATCATCTTTAACTTCTTTCAGTAGTTTCATACCACATTTTTCAGCTACTCTTTGTGAAGAGATATTCGTATATTTCATATAGGAATATATTTGTTTTAGTTTTAGAATAGTAAATGCATATTCTTTACAAGCAATGGCTGCTTCACTGGCATAACCTTTATTTGTGTAATCATAATGAATATGATAGCCAATTTCTGGTTCTAATTTACCATCTATATGTTGAAGGGTTATACCACAGTCTCCAATAAAAC
>JBKEBJ010000274.1:0-9249 GCA_047973105.1 Coprobacillaceae bacterium
TTATCAAAATTCACAATCTCTAATGCAGGGACTTGTATAAATCATAAAACAATCTTTGTTGTTGGTGAAAAAATATTAAAGGTGCAAGTATTAGCTGATGGTCCAGCAATGGAACAAGGTGAACTTGCTTTAGGACAAAATGTATTAGTAGGATTCATGACATGGAATGGTTATAACTATGAAGATGCCATCATCATGTCTGAAAGATTAGTAAAAGATGATGTATATACATCTATTCATATTGATGAGTATGCGATTGAATGTCGTGATACTAAATTAGGACCTGAAGAAATTACTAGAGATATTCCGAATGTTGGAGATGAAGCTCGTAAGTATTTAAATAGTGACGGTGTCATTATGATTGGTGCTGAAGTAAAAGAAGGAGATATATTAGTTGGTAAAGTAACTCCAAAAGGTCAAGCTGAATTATCGGCAGAAGAAAAGTTATTATTAGCTATCTTTGGAGAAAAATCTAGAGAAGTTAAAGACAACTCTTTACGTGTACCACATGGTGGTGCTGGTATTGTTCATGACATCAAAGTATTCTCAAGAAAAAATGGTGATGAATTACAACCGGGCGTTAATAAAGTTGTAAAAGTATATATTGTTCAAAAACGTAAAATCTCTGAAGGAGATAAAATGGCAGGACGTCATGGTAATAAAGGGGTTATCTCTAAAATCTTACCAGTAGAAGATATGCCACATTTAGAAGATGGAACACCATTAGATATTATGTTAAATCCATTAGGGGTACCTTCTCGTATGAACATTGGACAAGTATTAGAATTACATTTAGGTTATGCAGCTAAGGAATTAGGATTATATATAGCTACACCAGCCTTTGATGGTTTATATCGTCAAGACTTAGAAGCTATTATGAAAGAAGCAGAAATGCCTGAGGATGGTAAACAAACTGTCGTTGATGGACGTACTGGTGAAAAATTCGATTCAAGAATATCAGTTGGTATTATGTATATGATTAAATTAGCCCACATGGTTGATGATAAATTACATGCTCGTTCTGTAGGTCCATATTCGTTAGTTACACAACAGCCATTAGGTGGTAAAGCACAAAATGGTGGACAAAGATTTGGGGAAATGGAAGTTTGGGCACTGGAAGCTTATGGCGCTGCTTACACATTACGTGAAATCTTAACAGTGAAATCAGATGACGTTGTAGGACGTGTTAAAACATATGAAGCAATTGTTAAAGGTCAAGATTTACCAGAACCAGGATTACCTGAATCATTCCGTGTATTAAAGAAAGAATTACAAGCATTAGCTTTAGATATTAGTCTATTAGATGAAGATAATAATTAAGTAGATATGCGTAATATTGAAGAAGAAGAACATCGTTTCCCTCGTTCTATTGATAAAAACGAAGTTGTTGAAGTCGCAAACGAATCAACTCCTGAAGAACCAGTAGAGACTGAAGATGAAGAAAATGTGGAAACAGATGAAATATTAGATGAAGGAAATATTGATGATCTTGATATGGCCGAAGGTGAAATTGACATTGATGCTGAAGTAGATCTTGATATTGAGGAATTAGAGTTAGAAGAAAGTGAATCATTATAGGAGGAGAAAGATAGATATGGCAAGTACAAATAAATTTTCTGCAATTCAAATTGGTTTAGTTTCTCCTGAGAAGATTCTTGATTGGTCTTTTGGTGAAGTAAAAAAACCAGAAACTATTAACTATCGTTCTCAAAAACCAGAAAAGGACGGATTATTCTGTGAAAAGATCTTCGGCCCTTCGAAGGATTGGGAGTGTAGTTGTGGTAAGTATAAGAAAGTAAGATATAAAGGCGTTGTCTGTGATCGTTGTGGTGTTGAAGTTACAAAATCAGCAGTGCGTCGTGAACGTATGGGACATATTGAATTAGCGACACCGATTGCTCATATTTGGTATCTAAAAGGGATTCCTTCTAGAATGGGATTAATTTTAGACATGTCTCCTAAGCAATTAGAAGAAATTATTTATTTTGTTTCTTATGTAGTTATTGATAAGGGAAGTACTCCTTTAGAATACAAACAAGTGTTATCAGAAAGAGATTTCCGTAAATGTTATGAACAATTTGGTAATACATTTAAAGCACAAATTGGTGCTGAAGCAATTCAAACATTATTAAAACAAGTGAATTTAGATGAAGAATTTGATGCTGTTACAAAAGAATTAAAAGAAGCACAAGGACAACGTCGTACAAAATTATTGAAGAGACTAGAAGCTATTGAGGCTTTTAGAACTTCTGAAAATGAACCAGAATGGATGATTATGGAAGCATTACCTGTCATTCCACCTGATTTACGACCAATGTTACAGTTAGATGGTGGGCGTTTTGCTACATCAGATTTAAATGATTTATATCGTCGTGTTATTACACGTAATAATCGTTTAAAGAAATTATTAGAATTAGGTACGCCATCAATTATCGTACAAAATGAAAAACGTATGTTACAAGAAGCAGTGGATGCTTTAATTGATAATGGTCGTCGTTCAAAACCAATCACTGGTGCTGGAGGAAGAGCGTTAAAATCATTAAGTCATACATTAAAAGGGAAACAAGGACGTTTCCGTCAAAACTTACTTGGGAAACGTGTTGACTATTCAGGGCGTTCAGTTATCGCAGTAGGACCAGACTTAAAAATGTTCCAATGTGGTATTCCTCGTGAGATGGCATTGAATTTATTTAAACCATTTGTTATTAATGGATTAGTTAGAGATCAATTAGCTACCAACATTAAAGCTGCTGAAAGATTAATTGATAAAATGGATGATCGTATTTGGCCAATCGTTGAGGAAGTTATTAAAGAACATCCTGTACTATTGAACCGTGCGCCAACACTTCATAGATTAGGGATTCAAGCCTTTGAACCTAAATTAGTAGAAGGGAGTGCTATTCGTCTTCATCCACTGTTAACACCAGCATTTAATGCCGATTTCGATGGGGATCAAATGGCTGTCCATGTACCATTAAGTGAAGAAGCAATCCAAGAAGCAAGACAATTAATGTTAGGATCTAACAATATCTTAGGACCTAAAGATGGGAAACCAATCGTTACACCATCACAGGATATGGTATTAGGTAACTATTACTTAACTACTGAAGATCCAGAAGCTAAAGGTGAAGGTTCTGTCTTTGCAGATAGAAATGAAGTACGTCATGCATATAATGCAAAAACTGTACATTTGCATACAAGAATCGCAATCAAAGCTTCATCATTAAAAAATAATACATTTACAGAAAAACAAAACCAATGTTACTTAATAACAAGTGTTGGTAAAGTATTCTTCAATGATATTTTTGATGGAGAGTTCCCATTCATTAATGACCCAAGTGATGATAATTTAGTGGCTACACCAGATAAATATTTCGTACCAATGGGTATTAATGTTAAAGATTATATTAAAGGCCAAGAAGTTATTAAGCCTTTAGGGAAAAAAGCTTTAGGAAATATTATCAATTCTGCATTCAAAAATGCACAAGAAGTATCACATACAAGTATCATGCTTGATAAATTGAAAGATCAAGGATTCTATTATTCAACAATTGCAGGTATTACAGTATCTGTATACGATATCCAAGTACCAGAAGCTAAGTATTCATTATTTGATGAAGCTGATGATAAATTGGAAGCAATTAAAACATATTATCGTAAAGGTAAGTTAACAGAAGAAGAACGTAAACAAAAAGTTATTAAACTTTGGGAAGGCGTTAAAGATGAAGTACAAGGTGTCGTTAAGGAAGAATTCGAAGCCGACAATAAAAATCCAATCTTCATCATGTCTGATTCTGGAGCCCGTGGTAATATCTCAAACTTTACACAGTTAGTTGGTATGCGTGGTCTGATGTCAAACCCAAAAGGGGAAACAATCGAATTACCTATCAAATCTTCATTTAGAGAAGGTTTAACTGCATCAGAATTCTTTATTTCTACACATGGTGCCAGAAAAGGTTCAACAGATACTGCCTTAAAAACAGCCGATTCAGGATATTTAACAAGACGTCTAGTTGATGTTGCTCAAGAAGTTATTATTTCTGAAGAAGATTGCCATACGGATAGAGGGTTCATGGTTTCTAGATTATATAATACAAGTGATAACTCAATTATTTCACCATTATATGACCGTTTAGTTGGACGTTACTCTCAAAAAGATATTATTCATCCAGATACTGGAGAAATAATTGTAAAAGCAAATGAATTAATTACTGAACAATTAGCTGATGATGTTGTATTAGCAGGTATTGAAAAAGTTGAAATTCGTTCTGTTCTTGGATGTAACGCTAAACATGGTGTTTGTCAAAAATGTTATGGTCGTAACTTAGCAACAGGTGATGTTGTTGAAGTTGGAGAAGCAATTGGTATCATGGCTGCCCAATCTATCGGGGAACCAGGTACACAGCTTACCATGCGTACATTCCACATGGGTGGAGTTGCGGGTGGAGCCGATATTACGCAAGGGTTACCTCGTATTCAAGAATTATTTGAAGCAAGAAATCCAAAAGCAAAATCAATTATTAGTGAAATCGAAGGTGAAGTTACTAATATCATGGATAATAGTGGTCGTAGCGAAGTTATTATCACTAATAAAATGGAAACAAGAAGTTATTTAGCTCCTTATGGTGCTAAACTACGTGTTAGCATTGGAGACCATGTTAAAGTTGGTGCTAAAGTTACTGAAGGATCTATTGATCCAAAAGAATTGTTAGCAGTAGCGGATTTAGAAACTGTTGAAAACTATATCTTAAAAGAAGTACAAAAGGTATATCGTATTCAAGGTATCGAGATTTCAGATAAACATATCGAAGTTATTATTAAACAAATGCTTCGTAAAATGCGTATTGTTGAAGGAGGAGACACAGGAACATTACCAGGAATACATGTTAATGTAACTAACTTCACTGAATTAAATACACAAGTATTAAAAGAAGGAAAACATCCAGCTGTAGGTAGACCAGTATTATTAGGTATTACTAAAGCATCGTTAGAAACAGAATCATTCTTATCAGCAGCATCTTTCCAAGAAACAACTAAGATTCTTACAGATGCTTCAATTAAAGGTAAGAAAGATCACTTAACAGGATTAAAAGAAAATGTATTAATTGGTAAATTAATACCTGCTGGTACAGGTATTAGAGGTCCATTAAAATCAAAAGAAACATTAGAACGTGAAGCTGAAGAAGCAAGATTAGCTGAAGAAAATGATTTTTTAGATGATATGGATGCATCAATCGATATTGAATCTTTTGAAACAACAATATAGACATATGAAGTAACTGCTTGTATATAATATAGGCAGTTATTTTTTTATAAAATAAACGTAAAAAACATTGACATATTCAATAAAATATACTATCATAATTTACGGTACCTATTTTGGGGTACATTTATTAATGAGATTTATGGAACACCCGGGATTGTGTGTTTGATAGGAAAGGAGAACCAAAGAATGCCTACAATTAATCAATTAGTTAGACAAGGTCGTAAAGACAAAACTACAAAATCAAAATCACCTGCGTTGAATAGAGGTTTTAACTCATTGGCTAAAAAACCAACTAGTACTAACTCTCCGCAAAAACGTGGTGTTTGTACGCGTGTTGCTACTATGACACCTAAGAAACCTAACTCGGCTTTACGTAAATATGCCCGTGTTAGATTATCTAATGGGATGGAAGTAACTGCATATATTCCAGGAATTGGACACAACTTACAAGAACATAGTGTTGTTTTAATTCGTGGTGGACGTGTTAAGGATTTACCAGGGGTTCGTTACCATATTATTCGTGGTACTATGGACTGTGCTGGAGTTAATGATCGTAAAAAAGGACGTTCATTATATGGGGCTAAAAAGCCTAAAGCTTAAAAATCAAGTATATAGGAGGAGAAAGATATGTCTAGAAAAGGACAAGCTACTAAAAGAGATGTTCTACCAGATCCAGTGTATAACTCAAAAGTTGTATCTAAACTTATCAACAACATTATGCTTGATGGTAAAAAAGGTGTTGCACAAAACATTCTTTATGATGCATTTGCAAAAGTTGAAGCTAAAACTGGTAATCCAGCAATGGAAGTTTTTGATCAAGCAATCAATAACATTATGCCATTCCTTGAACTAAAAGTAAGACGTATTGGTGGAGCAAACTACCAAGTACCAGTTGAAGTATCAAATGAAAGAAGACTTACTCTAGGATTAAGATGGTTAGTAAACTATTCTCGTTTAAGAAATGAAAATACAATGGTAGATCGTTTAGCAAACGAAATAGTAGATGCTTCTAATGGAAGTGGAGCATCAGTTAAGAAAAAAGAAGATACTCATAAAATGGCAGAAGCTAATAAAGCATTTGCACATTTCCGTTGGTAATCTTATACATTAGTGACTATTAAGAAGGGAGAAAATTATGGCTCGTGAATTTTCGTTAGAAAAAACTCGTAATATAGGTATCATGGCTCACATCGATGCTGGTAAAACAACAACAACTGAGCGTGTACTTTATTATACAGGGAAAATCCATAAAATCGGAGAAACACATGAAGGTGCTTCTCAAATGGACTGGATGGAACAAGAACAAGAACGTGGTATCACAATTACATCTGCTGCAACTACTGCACAATGGAAAGGGTACCGTGTAAACATCATTGATACACCGGGTCACGTTGATTTCACTGTAGAAGTTGAACGTTCATTACGTGTATTAGATGGTGCAGTTACAGTACTAGATTCAAAAGCTGGTGTAGAACCTCAAACAGAAACTGTTTGGCGTCAAGCAACAACTTATAAAGTACCTCGTATTGTATTCTGTAATAAAATGGATGCTACTGGAGCAGACTTTATTATGTCAGTAGAATCATTAGATAAAAGATTAGGTGCTAATGCTGTTGCATTACAATTACCAATCGGTGCAGAAGACCAATTCGAAGGAATCATTGATTTAATTACAATGAAAGCTATCTACAATGTAGATGAAAGAGGAGAAGAACAAGAAGAGAGAGATATTCCTGCTGAACTTTTAGATCAAGCAAAAGAATATAGAGCTAAATTGTTAGACTCAGCTGCTTCATTTGATGATGATTTGATGATGAAAGTATTAGAAGAAGAAGAACCAACTGTAGAAGAAATTAAAGCTGCTATCCGTAAAGGTGTATTAGCCGTAGAATTATTCCCAGTAATCTGTGGTTCAGCTTATAAAAA
Source organism: Coprobacillaceae bacterium (assembly GCA_047973105.1). GTDB lineage: Bacteria > Bacillota_I > Bacilli_A > Erysipelotrichales > Coprobacillaceae > CAKVJS01. The sequence goes on from JBKEBJ010000274.1 coordinate 7,193, forward strand.
TAAAGGGGTTCAACAAATGTTAGATGCAGCAATTGATTACTTGCCTGCACCAACTGATATTGAATCTATCAAAGGTATTGATGAAGATGGTAATGAGATTGCAAGACATGCATCTGATGAAGAACCATTCTCAGCATTAGCTTTCAAAATTATGGCTGACCCATTTGTTGGTAAGTTAACATTCTTCCGTGTGTATTCAGGAACTGTTGAATCTGGATCATACGTATTAAACTCAACAAAAGACAAAAAAGAACGTTTAGGACGTATTCTACAAATGCATGCTAATAAACGTGAAGAAATTAGTGTTGTTTATGCAGGAGATATCGCAGCTGCTGTAGGTTTTAAAAATACTACAACTGGAGATACTATTTGTGATGAGAAAAACTTTGTTATCTTAGAAAAAATGGAATTCCCAGAACCAGTTATTGAATTAGCGATTGAACCAAAAACTAAACAAGACCAAGATAAATTAGGTATTGGATTATCTAAGTTGGCTGAAGAAGATCCAACATTTAGAACATTCACTAACCCTGAAACTGGAGATACAGTTATCGCTGGTATGGGTGAGTTACACTTAGATGTAATCGTGGATCGTTTAAAAAGAGAGTATAAGGTTGAAGCAAACGTAGGAGCTCCACAAGTTGCATATAGAGAAACAATTCAAACTAGTGCAGAAGTTGAAGGGAAATACGTTAAACAATCAGGTGGTCGTGGACAATACGGTCATGTATGGGTTAAGTTTGAACCTAACGAAGGAAAAGGATTTGAATTCGTTGATGCTATCGTTGGTGGATCAGTGCCAAGAGAATACATTAACTCTGTAAAAGTAGGACTTGAAGATGCTCTTCAAACAGGTATCATTGCTGGATATCCAGTATTAGATGTTAAAGCTACTTTATTTGATGGTTCATACCATGATGTCGATTCATCAGAAATGGCATACAAAATTGCAGCAAGTATGGCTTTAAAAGCAGCAGGTAAAAAATGTGATCCTGTAATTTTAGAACCAATCATGGCTGTAGAAGTAACTGCTCCATCTGAGTACTTAGGAAGTGTTATGGGTGACGTTTCATCTCGTCGTGGAATGATTGAAGGACAAGAAGAAAGAGGAAATGCAATTACTGTACAAGCAAGTGTTCCTTTATCAGAAATGTTTGGATATGCAACGGATTTACGTTCATTTACACAAGGACGTGGAAACTACACAATGATCTTTGATCGTTATGAAGCAGTACCAAAAAGTATTAGAGAAGAAATTATTAAGAAAAACGGTGGAAACAACTAATCTACCAACAAATTTATATTGATTTTTCGATACATTTATCATAGAATGTATTTGTACGAAATTTTATAAAACTAATTAGGAGGAACCTTAAATGGCTAAAGAAAAATTTGACAGCTCAAAAGAGCACGTAAATATCGGAACAATTGGTCACGTTGACCATGGTAAAACAACTTTAACAGCTGCTATTACAACTGTATTAGCAAAAAAAGGAGGAGCTGAAGCTCAAGATTACGCAGCTATCGATAACGCTCCAGAAGAAAAAGAACGTGGAATTACAATTAATACTTCACACGTTGAGTATCAAACTGAAACTCGTCACTATGCACACGTTGACTGTCCAGGACATGCTGACTACATTAAAAACATGATCACTGGTGCAGCACAAATGGATGGAGCTATCTTAGTAGTTGCTGCTACTGATGGACCTATGCCTCAAACAAGAGAACATATCTTATTATCTCGTCAAGTAGGTGTACCATATATCATCGTATTCTTAAATAAATGTGATATGGTAGATGATGAAGAGTTATTAGAATTAGTAGAAATGGAAGTTAGAGAATTATTAAGCGAATATGATTTCCCGGGTGATGACACTCCAGTTATCCGTGGATCTGCTTTAAAAGCTTTAGAAGGAGATGCTAAATGGGTACCAGCTGTTGAAGAATTAATGGCTGCTGTAGATTCATATATTCCATATCCAACTAGTGAATATGTAAAAACTTTCTTAATGCCAGTTGTTTACGTTTTCTCAATCACATGAGGTGGAACTGTT
>JBKEBJ010000294.1:0-5903 GCA_047973105.1 Coprobacillaceae bacterium
TTATTAGATGATGAATTTATTAGAGTTAGTAAATCAAGTATTGTTAATTTAAGATATCTAAGAAGTATGAAATCAGATATTGGATCAAGGATTAATCTAGAAATGATGAATGGAAGTAAAGTGATTGTTACTAGGTCTTACGCTAAAAGCTTTAAAATGAAGTTAGGAGGAAAATAAATGAAATCAAATCACAAGATATTGAAAGTATTAAATGCAACAGTAATTGCTTTTTTTACACTTGTTGTAGTTATTAGTGTTGCAGGAATACTAGAGCGTCCAAATACAGATACAACATCCACTTTCTATGTTGAAAATGGGATTGCTTTTTCAGCTATTATGCAAGTATTATTATTGTCATTTTTAATGGCTTGTATTAATGCTATTTTTGATAACGTAGAAATATTTTCAAATATTAGAATGCTATATCAAATATTACTTAGACTATTTTTTATTGTTTTAATTACGATTTTGTTTATCTATATATTTGGTTGGTTTTCAATGGGAGATACAGGTACATGGTTTATTTTTATTGTTGTATTTCTGTTAAGTTTTATGATTGCTTGTGGAATTAGTGTATATATTACAAAGAAAAAAGATAAAGAGTATGAAAAGTTAATAACTCAGTATAAAGCGAAGAGGGGGGATAAAGATGGATATCATTAATGTTGAAAATCTATATAAATCATTTGTTGATAAACAAGTAATTAATGGTTTAACAGTAACTATTAAAGAAGGAGAAATCTTTGGGTTTCTAGGACCTTCTGGAGCTGGTAAAACTACTTTTATTAAAATGATGTTAGGACATATTCCTTATGATGAAGGTGTGTGTAAAGTATTGGGTGTAGATGTTAAAAATATGACTAATGCAGAATATTCAAAAATTGGGGTTGTGTTAGATGAATCTGGGTTATATGAACGTTTATCATGTGAAAAGAATTTAGAAATATTTAGAAAGATTTATAATTTACCAAAAAGTAAAATAGAAGAAGTATTAAAACGAGTAGGTTTATTAGAAAATAAGAAAACAGATGTTCATAAATTATCAAAAGGAATGAAACAACGGCTAGTATTAGCGAGAGCTATTATGCATTCACCAAAGTTATTATTTCTAGATGAACCAACATCTGGTTTAGATCCAAGTACATGTCTTGAAATTCAAAAATTATTATTAGAATTAAAAGGTAATGGTACGACTATTTTTCTAACAACACATAATATGCAAGAAGCAACAGAATTAAGTGATCGTGTGGCTTTGTTGCATAATGGTCAAATACTAGAATGTGATTCTCCTGAAAATATTTGTAATCGATATACTATATCTCCAACTATCACAATTACGACAAAGACAAATGAAGTTATAAAGATATCTAATCATGAAGATGGCGCAAATAGAGTATATGCGATGTTAAAAGAAAATAAGATTAAATCTATTCACTCTAATGAACCAAGCTTAGGAGAAGTATTTGTATTATTAACAGGAAAGGAATTAGCACTATGAATAGTAGAAGAACCAATGCAATATTTATAAAACAATTACAGGATACAATTAAAAATAAAGCTATATTAGTTCAATTTTTAATGTTTCCTGTAATGGCTAGTATTTTATCATTATCCGTGTCTGATTTTGGGTTAGGTCAATTCTATTTTGTTAATATGTTCTCAGCGATGTATACAACAATGGCACCAATTATTGTTCTTTCTACAGTAATTAGTGAAGAAAAGGAACAAGGATCATTAAAATTGTTAATGATGTCAAATGTCAAACCCATTGAATATATGTTAGGTATTAGTGCTTTTGTATTAACATTATGTAGTATAGGTGTTATCTTTATGGGCATTGTAGGTGGCTATACAGGAATGGACTTAACGTACTTTATACTAACTAATATAATGGGAATATTATTATCTATTCTCGTTGGTTCCTGTGTTGGATTACGGGCTAAAAATCAAAGTTCTGCTACAAGTTTATCGGTTCCTATTATGTTATTGTTTTCTTTTGTACCAATGTTATCAATGTTTAATCCGAATATCGCAAGCTATGGAAAAATATTATATTCACAACAAGTTAGTAATATGTTGACAGATATAGCGAATGGGATATTTTCATTGACGATAGATAGTGGCTTAATTATATTAGCTAATGGAATTATATTTTTAACTCTGTATATTATTAGTTTTAGAAAGATTCTTAAGTAATTATTTTAAATATATTTATAACTCATTTTTGATGTAAAAAACTTGCCTTTGTTAAAGAGTTTGTTATAATTATACCAACTTAGGAGGGTAACCTTATGATAGTAGAAATTATTAATGTTGGTACAGAATTATTGTTAGGGGAAATTGTTAATACAAATGCGACTTACATTCAAAAAATGTGTAAAGAATTAGGTTTTAATGTCTATCACCAAAGTGTGGTAGGTGATAATCCAGAGCGTTTTAAAGAATGTTTAGATATTGCTTTTAAACGTGGTGCTGATTGTGTAATAACAACAGGAGGACTGGGTCCAACACCAGATGATCTAACAAAAGAATTATCGGCAGAATACCTAGGATTAGAACTAGTATATATAGAAGAAGAAGGTAAAAAAGTAGAAGAAAAATGTATCTTTGTTACGGGGTGGGATACGATTCCTAAAAACAACTTTAAACAAGCTTGGTACCCTAAAGATGCGTTTATCTTAGAAAATGAAGTAGGTACAGCTAATGCTTGTGTTATGAGTAAAGATGAAAAGATGATTATTAATTTACCAGGACCACCAAAAGAAATGCAATATGTAGTAGATCATTCTTTAAAAGCCTATTTACAGCCATATAAAAAAGATCGTATTTATACGCATGAATATATTACTATGGGAATTGGTGAAAGCCGAGTAGCAGAATCATTAAAAGACATTATCGATCAACAAAAGGATGTTAGTATTGCCCTATACGCTTCTGAAGAAAGTGTTCGTATTCGTTTAGGTTGTATTGCTTTTAATAAAGAAGAAGCAAATAATAAAATGAAAGAAACAAAAAAAGATATTGAACAAATAATAGGTAAATATTGCCTAAAAGATAATAATTTAAAAGAGGCATTATATAATATTATGCCTCCATATCATTTTCGTTACGATTCTAGTTTTACAATGCGTGATAATTTTATTCTAGGTAAAGAGGTTAGTTATGATAACCAAGCATTAGAAATAGAAATTGACAATCAACCACACCAATTAGGAGAAATTGTTACTATTACCTTTTTATACAAAGATAGAAAACATGCTTTTAAAGTTCCTTTATTAAAGAAAGCAGAATTATCTTATCCAAGATTAGAATCTAGAATTATTCAAAACTTATATACATTTATTCAGGAAACTAAGTAAAAACTTAGTTTCTTTTATATTAATGAAACTTTTTATTGGAATAAGAAGTATTAATTATGAAGTTAGTGTAATGTTATTTTTTCGGGACATATGTTATAATTGCTCTGTTAAAGGAGAAGTATGCTATGTTTTTTAATAAAAATAAAGATCCCAATAAAATAACATTAACAAATGAAGATGCAATTGATTATTTTAGTGATACTGTTTATAAAGTTGCACTAAGTATGACGAAGAAAGAATCGGATGCGCAAGATATCTTTCAAGAAGTGTTTCTTCGCTTTGTGAAAAGAGATGATACATTTGATTCAATAGAACATGCAAAAGCATGGTTTATTCGAGTGACTATTAATTGTTGTAATACATTCTTTAAAAAGAATCAAAAACAACCAGAGGCAGAATTAGTTGTTGAAGTTCCAGATGAAGATGAACAACAACATGAGATTACATATCTAGTACAAGAATTAGAGGAGAAATATCGTGTTGTTATTCATTTGTTCTATTATGAACAATATGCAATTAAAGAAATTGCTGATATTTTAAAAGAAAATGAAAATACGATTAAAACACGGTTATCGCGAGCTAAAAAATATTAAAGACGAAATGGGAGGAACGAGAATATGTGGAAACAATATAAAGATGATTATGAAAACATTGAAGTTCCATCTTCATTGAAGAATGAAACATTACAAAAAATGAATGCTATGAGTAAAAAGAAGAAAAGTATTTTCTCTTCTTGGAAGATTATAGTAGTCGCAAGTTGTGCAGTTGTATTAGCTTTTGTAGGATATCAATGGTTTACACCAGAAACATATACAAAATTTGTGGAAGGGGAAACGCTTAAAGAAGTAAGTATTGAAGAGGGTGATTTAGTATTTGAAGAAAATGCAGGGAATGGTCACTACTTTGGAGATACTAGTGAATCAAATAAAAAGAAAGCATCTGAAGATGAATTTGAAACAGCGATTGGGAAGTCGTTACCAAGTATTCATTTTGATGAATTTACTGAAACCGATAAGAGTTGGTATATAGATAATTCTAGTGAAGAAGATATGAAAATGGGAATTGCTATTTATTCTTTCACGAATAATAAAGAAAAAATTAATGTTACTATATCAACAAATAAAGAAACAGAAAAAACAAATTCATCAATTAAAGAAGTGGAAAAATCAAATTCAGTAATTGCTGGAAAAGACGTAAATATTTATTATCATGAAGTTTTATCTAATACCACATATACTGCTTTTATAAGTGAGGATTCATTTATTTATGAAGTAACAATGCAAGGTGTTAATCAAGAGGAATTTGTAGAATATTTAATTAATTTCATAAATTTAATTTAATTTGAAACTTTTTAATACGATACTAGGTATTAGTTGTGTAAAACAGAGGATAAGGAGAAAATAAATGAATAGAAAATGGAAAAAGATACTAGCGATACCATTATCGTTATTAATGGTGTTTTCACTAGTTGGATGTCAAGGTGATGAGGTTGATGATATCGAACAAGTAGCTAGTACAGAACTAACAGAGGAAATTAAGGCCAAGTATAATAAGTCAGAAAATTATACGTATGCAGAAGCACAAAATGATTTACCTCGTGATCATGCATTTGAATTTGAAATGAATCCTGATGCGTATGCGAAATTTAAAGAATTCACAGATAATTGGGCAGATATTATTGGTGTATATAAAGACTCTAGTTTAACACAACAAGTAGCTTATAAAGCCGATAATGATGAAAACAGTATTACTATTAGTCCATATCGTAATCCTGTTTATGCATTAACTGATGTGGATTTAGGTGGTACGCTATACGATCAAGGAGAATGGAATGACTGGGGATATGCGAATCAATATTATTTAGTAAAATATTATGATTTAGAAACAGGTGAAGCATTAGAAAAACCTGAAATTACAGTATTTACTATTGAAACAGAAATTAAAGAAACACCAAATATTTCTTTATATATTTCAGAAGAAGGTCTTGGTGGACTAAAATGGGATAAAGTAAAAGGTGCAGATGAATATGCAGTTTTACTTATTGAAGAATATAAAGATGGTAGCAGTGCTGGAAGATATGTACAAACATTAGCTACTACGAAAGAGACAAAATGGGAAGATTTTTCTACAGAAGATGGAAAAAACAACTGGAATTTACGTACAAACTTTGGTAAAAGTGCAGATGAATTATACCAAGACTATAAAACAAAAATCGAAACTGGTGAAATGACATTAGAAGAATACTCTCAAATGCAATTTGATGGTGAAACTGATTATAGTAAAGAAAAGAATTATTATTTTGCAGTTGTGGCAATGAATGAAAAAGGAAGTTCTAAAGTAAGTAATTTTGTTGATAAAAGAATGGTTGCTTCTCAAATCCCAGTTTCGGTAGCGTATTACATGAATGATGGTGGAATTAGACCAGCAGGAACTGGAGATAAAACATCTGCAAAAGTAGATCGTGATGTATCTTTAGCACCAACCCATATTTGGGTTATTATGGGAGATGGTAATGTATCTCAAATGTTAGTCAACTATAATATT
>JBKEBJ010000321.1:0-6794 GCA_047973105.1 Coprobacillaceae bacterium
TAAAGATACTGTGACAGATGCCGAGTTGGCCCCATATATACATAATGGAGGAATTCCAAATGAAGCAACATTACAGTTTACTGATAATAGTGGAACAAATACAAAAACATCAGATAAACCAGTTGTATTACCACCACAACCAACTACAAAAAAACCTACAATAAAAGAAGTCTTTTCAACAGGAGATAATACTAATATTGTTATGTATGGATGGATATTAATGAGTTCAATATTAGGATATATTTTACTTAGAATTAGAGGTAAAAAAGAAGTGTAGAACATATAGTCTTTTATATGATACGTTTTGAATGATAGTAGAAGAAAAAGTGTGTAAATGTCGCACACTTTTTCTCTTAATAAGAATTATAATGTATAAATTCTTTAATTTATAAAGGTGAATACACAAAAAATATCTAAGATAGTACACAATTAGATAGTATATTGGAATAGGTAAATGAAAAGTATTTAAATGATGTGTTTACCTAGACAATATAACAAACATATAATAATATTTTTATGAAGAATAGAGTGATTATTTATAACTACTAAAAAGAAATTATTATATATTAATAGGTGAAAATAAGTGTGATGAACTCTCCTTTGTAGAACAAAAATGAAGTAAAAAAGATAAGAAATATATTAGATTTAAGAATCTAAAAAACAGAAGTGAAAAGGGAAAGAAAATGAAAATGAAAGAAGAAAAGTTACCACCAAGATAGTAAAATCAAATAGAAAACGTGAGCTTTTAAAAAAGGTAATCTTAATAATATAACGATTAGAAAATAGATGGTATGGAACAATGATTTAAATTTTTTGTACTACTATAACATATAAGAAGTGAGATGTTTAAAAAACTAATTTGATTTTCTGAAGGGGGTTATTATGTTAAATAAAATTACAGATGATATAGTAGAATCATTTAAAAATGGCGAAGAAGAAGCCTTTAATAAAATTTATAAACACTATTATAAACGATTATATTTTTATGCATTACAATATTGTCAAGATACAATATTGATAGAAGATATAGTACAAAATGCGTTTGTTTCAGCATATCGTTCTAGAAAAAAGTTAAGAAGTAATGCTGCATTTCATACATGGTTATTTCGTATAGCGCACAATGAAATATTATCTATTACAAAGAAAGAAAAACTTAAGAATACTAATATTTCCTCAAGTATGAATGTAGAAGATATTATAAATAAAGATGAAGTACAAGTTGATGAGAAAATTAGAAATGATGAAGTATTCAAAAAGGTAGATAACAGTATTAAATCAATGAAACCTAGGCATAAAAATGTTGCAGTTTTACATTATTATTATGAGTTTTCTAACGAAGAAATAGCGAATATACTTGCAATTCCTGAGGGAACAGTAAAGAGTCGTCTATCTCGTATTAATAAAAAATTACAAACGAGTCTTGTTAGAGAAGGATATGCAATTGGAATAGAAAGAGCGGGAGTTACTATTAGTTTAGTAATACCAACAATTTTGGAAAGATTAAATATTACTATCCCTGTTGAAAAGATACAAGATTTAGGGATGAACGAAGTTGTGGGAGGAACAACAACTATTCTTACACTAAAGAGGATAATAACCTCTTTATTAATAGGTGGAGGAGCAGTTGGTGGGTTTTACATGTGGACATTTCAGGGAAAGAGTGTTGCAGGAGAACCGTTAGTACCGCAGATGGATCATATTGTAATGGAAGACCCCTGTAAAATTAAAGATATTATATATAGTGATGCTTATACCTCATTGTCAATCCCTATAAATGTAGAGACTACAAATACCAACTATGATAAAATATTGATTAATGGACAAGAAATAGAAAGTATAAATGAAAATGGCCAATATGTAATAGAAGTGTTGAAAGATAATGTAGTTATTGATTCTAGAGTATTAGAGATTAGTAATATAGATAGAACAGCACCTAGGATTATTTCTACTGATTCAGAAGAAAATGTATATAGGATAACTATTGGAGATGATTTGTCAGGAATAAATATCTCAAGCATAAGGTATTCTTTAAACGGAATTAGTAGTAATGCATATGAGTATGTTTCCAGTGACAGTATGTTAATCTTTACATATCAAGAGGGTACTACTAATGTTTTCTATATCGAAGATAATGCAGGAAACTGGGATGAAATTACTATAGAATAGATATTCATAAAAGAAAAAACATCTTTAGGCTTTATAGCTTATAGATGTTTTATTGATTTAAAGGGTTGTTTTCTGTTTCTTTGATTTGAGTAATGTAATTTTCAATATTATAATAATTAAATGGTTTTACATGTAATACATTAATATAGAAAAAATAATGAATAGTAGCGTTCTTCCAATATATTCCCTCTCTACTATACCATCCCTTAGATTCTATTTTATTATTATAATCACAAATAATAGCACAGCTTTTATTTGTTTCAAACGTAATCTTTGTTTCACGTTGCAATAATGTATTTATATCTATGTTCGCATAAGTAGAGATGATATCCAAAATGCCCTCTACTGATGTAATAGAAATAGTAGTTAAAGATGCAGTGATATTTTTAGAAGTAGTCTGATAACTACGATGAATATAGCGTGCAATTCTTTCGATATCCTTTTGTGTATACATTAAATTAATCTTGATAGAACGTACATTTAGATGAGAGGATTCAATAAAGGTGTCGCTAATAATCAAAATACATTCTGTAAAATCATAATTATTAATTTCATATAATTCGAGATATTCAAATTGGATATCTTGAAACTCTTGTTTTAAACGATATATTAAATGTTTTGATAAGAGATACCCTATGGAAGTAGTAATTACTATTTTCTTGGTTTTTATTTCTTTAGGTAAGATAGTATGATTTAAGAATAAATATGCGAGACTACAAATATCATTATCAAATACACTGATATTATATTTTGTTTCTATCTTTTTAACTAACTGGTAGGATAAGTCTATACATAGAGGCTTTATTTTTTTGATTTCACGAATCATAATAGAATTAGAAGATATTTGATTTTTAGATTTAATGATAATAGGAATTAATAAATGAGAGACATCATCTATTAATTGAGAATCAAAAATAATATCTGTCTCTTTACTTAAACTAGTGATCATTGTATTTGCTTCATTATATAGTTTTTGATTACTCGCTCCACTAGATAAAATTAATAATGTAAAATAGTATGCTTCTTTATCAGAAATATCTACCCAATAAATATGTTTTCTTAAGAAATCTCTAGCCAATTCTAATTGTTCTTTGTTGATATATTCAATATATAATGTTTCTTCTTCAATTGTGTAGTTTTGCCAAATACGATATATCATTATCCAAATATGGACATATAGATTGTAGGATTCAACAGTAGATAATATAATATGAAAATATTCTTTAACAAATATAATTATTTCTTCAATTTTAAAAGAAACAAAGTCTAATTCTTTTTGAATAAAACCAAGTAATGGAGATTCTTTATAAAAGGCAGTTTCACGAGCTAATAACATACGTTTATTAGTTTCTGTTCCTTGTAAAAATACTCCTTTGTATGGAGTATGATGAATTGTCATATGATATGGCTCAATTGTTTCTACTGCACGATTGATGTCTTCTTTTAAGGTCGCTCTGGTGATATAAAATTGTTCTATTAGTTCTTTTGTAGTTACCGTTCTATTGTTTAATAGTAGATAACGTAATATCAATTGTTCACGAATAAATTTATCTTTAGTGTCGATATTATCATAATAGTATAACTCACCTAGTTCGGTTTTCATTTCTTTTTGTAAGTTCTCAATTTCACCACTAATCATATAACCCGTTCCACGTATAGAAGTGATTTCACATTGATAGGGGGATATCTTTCTTTTTAAGTGTTGAATATCATAACGAATTAAGCGTTGAGAGATATTGAAATAGGAAGCGAAATACTGTGAAGTTAGTGGTTGAGAAGATTGAATTAATAGGTTTAATATACGTGCTTGACGAGCTTGTTCAAATTTAATAGCCATAGTATCACCTCGAAATGTTTGAATTTTTTGCCGTTGCTTAATGCCTTTTAAAGTGAAAATTAGATAAACTTTCTATGATATTATTAAAGCATAAGAAAGAAATATTATCAATTGATAATCTATTTCTACAAGGAAAGGGAGGGAGATTTATGGATCTTATTATGAATAAGATTGAGAAGTTATTAATGCCAATAGCGAATCGCATTGGTGCCAATCGTTATTTGATGGCATTACGTGATGGTATGGTTGCTTCCATGCCAATGATGATGATAGGGTCAATCATATTGGTTGTTGCAGAATTACCAATTGATGGATATCAAGCTTTTATGGCCAATACATTTGGAGAAGGATGGAAATGGTTTAGTGATGCTGCGACATCTGCAACTATTGGATTAGCAGCTATATTTGCGATTATCGGAATAGCTAATTCATTAGCTGTGAATCGTAAAAAAGATACGGTTATGGCTAGTATTATTGCTTTAAGTGCTTATTTTACAGTACTTGTTCAAATTGAAGGTGGAGGATTCTCAGTTCGTGATTTTGGGGCTAGAGGATTATTTGCAGCAATGATTATTGCTATGATTAGTACAGAGATATATTGTTTCATTGTAGAAAAGGATATTACGATTAAAATGCCAAGTAGTGTTCCACCAGCTGTTTCTAGAAGCTTTGAAGCATTAATACCAGCGGCTATTGTAATTCCTATATTTTTACTAGTACGATTTGTTTTTGCACAAACTTCATTTGAATCTTTAAATAACTTTATTTTGAATATGTTACAAACACCACTAACTGGTGTTACAACAACATTCTGGGGTATTATGTTGTCAGCCTTTTTATCCCATTTCTTATGGTTCTTTGGAATGCATGGGGCTTCTATTGTTGGTGCAGTATTTGGACCAATGTTAACTGTCGCAGGTTTAGAAAATTTAGAAGCATTTCAAGCAGGGGCACCACTGCCAAATATTGTTACACAACAGTTTAATGATATCTTTCAAACTTTTGGAGGAGTTGGTTCAACTCTAGCACTCGCTTTTTTAATGGCATTCTTCTGTAAGTCTAAACAATTGAAAACTTTGGGATGTTTAGCAGTAGTGCCAGGAATCTTTGGCATTAATGAGCCGTTGGTATTTGGATTACCACTAGTATTAAATCCATTTCTAGCAATACCGTTCTTTATCACACCATTAATTAACTTAACACTAGCGTATTTTGCGACATCATTAGGTATTATTGGAACAACAACAGGAGTAGCAGTAACTTGGTCAATGCCGCCATTTTTATCTGGAATATTAGGGACTAATACACTTAGTGCAGGGATATTACAAGTAGTTGCGATATTAATCTCATTACTTATATATTATCCATTTATTAAATCATACGATCGTAAAATGGTCCTTGAGGAACAAGAGGCACTAATTAATGAGGACTAATAAAACAAAACTAAGTGCAGATTATGTTGTTGGTTTTATGAATGATCAACATGTGATATATAATCCTGGTGTTGTTGTTTATCAAGGAAGTGACGTCTTATATGTAGGTAATAAGTATATGGATGAAGTGGATGAAAGTTATGATTATGGAAGTTCTATTATATCTCCTGGATTCATAGATCTAGATGCGGATATAGATAGCGATCATGCTTTACAAGATATTGTATTTGTTAAAGAAGAGGATAAACGATTTAAAATAGATTTAGATGCTGACTTTAGAAATAGTTATACAAAAGAAGATTATAGAAACCGTCATTATTTTTCCATGATTCATTTGCTTAAAAATGGAATAACAACTGCTATGCCAATCTCTGGCGAAAGTTTCTATGAATGGGGAATGTCTAAAGAGGAATGTGAATTAATGGCAGAGACTGCCAAAGAAATAGGCATGCGTTTATATCTAGGTCCATCTTATAAGTCAAAAAGGACGCCACAATCTAAAATAAATTCTAAATTAGAAAAACAAAGTGTTAAAGATGCCTATGACTTCGCTAAAAAATGGATGCATAAAGATACTTTGATTTATCCAATAATGAATCCTTGTCAAATTCATATCACGAATCTAGAAATACTAAAAGAAACTGCTTATTTCGCTCAAAAAAGTAAAATCCCATATCGAATTCACGCATGTGAAGCTATCCGAGAATGGGAATATACACTACCACGATTTAATTTAACAACAATCGATTTATTTGAAAAAGAAAAAATGTTGTATAACCAATTTATCATTCCCCATGGAATTACAGTTAAAGATTCTGAATTAGATATATTATCTTTACGCGAAGTAAGTATTGTAAGTACGCCTCTGGCCGATGCTAATTTCGCGACCGCTTTATTCTCCTTTGATAAGTATCTTCATTACAATATAAATATGACGATGGGGACAGATACCCAACCTGGAGATATGATTCGAAACATGCGAATGGCTTGGGACTTAGATCGCTTATGTAATCGTCGTAAATTCTTTTCTAGGTATACTGATGAAGGTCAAATGATACCTTTATTACCAGATGAGCCATTGTACCAAAAAACTAATGCAAATGCTTTCTTTGATGCCGCCACTATTAATGGAGCTAAAGCCTTAGGAAGGGATGATTTAGGTAAACTATGTAGAGGTAGTAAAGCAGATATTATCATCATTAATCTAAATGATATTCATGTAGGACCAATACATGATCCAATACGCACATTAATCAATAGTTGTACAGGAAAAAACATATCAGATGTTATTATTGATGGAAAAGTTATTATTAAAAACTATCAATATATAAAAAGAGAAGAAAAAGAAATTTTAAAAA
>JBKEBJ010000327.1:0-23611 GCA_047973105.1 Coprobacillaceae bacterium
GGTTCATGATCTAAGAAATCAATCATTCCAACACGTTTTGCGAATTTCTCAATCAATGCATCCATCTCAGTTGGCTTTATACACATATTTTCTAAGCCAAAAGCGATATCGTCACGAACTGTAGCGCCAATAAATTGATTGTCAGGATTTTGAAATACAATACCTATGTGCTCTCTAATTGCATATAGACTATCTATATTTAATTCTTTATCTGCAACTACAATTTTGCCTTCTTTTTTGTCTAACAAACCAATTAGTAACTTAGCAATTGTACTTTTTCCACTACCATTGTGTCCAAGAATAGTAACATATTGACCTTTTTGGATAGTAAATGAAATATGATTGATTGTTTCTTGTTCTTCATCATACGCGAATGATACATCCTCTACTTTTATTATATCTTTCATACTTCTACCTCCATTCATACCACAATATTTTAGTATTATTAATCTTACATGTCAACCAATGTAAAAGAATATCTAGAAATACTTCCTATATTAGAAATAGGTATGATATACTGTATCATAGAATTGGGGGAATAATTATGTCGGAAACTAATAATGCATTAACATTAAAATTTTATAATACTGTTATAGATGACTTTCTACTATTCGCTGTTATCATAGCGAAATTTGATAATAAATGGCTCTTATGTAAACATAGAAATAGAAACACCTTTGAATTCCCTGGTGGAAAAAGAGAAAAGAGTGAAAGTATTATAGACACTGCTAAAAGGGAACTACATGAAGAAACTGGTGCTATTACATACAAACTAGAACCATTCATGCCTTATTCTATTACTGAACGTGGGGTTCAATCTTTCGGAATGATTTATTATGCGAATATTGAAAAAATGAATTCTTTACCAGCTTCTGAAATAGAAAGCATTGTTTTAGTTGAAGATATTTCTGATATAGAAAAATGGACATATCCTACAATAATGCCATTAATGTTTGAAGAATATAAGAAGGCTAAATTATGAAAATCTATGAAGAGAAAGAATTTAAAGATATTATAAAAAAAGCTGATTATATTAATGATATTGAGTTTCATGATTGCATATTTGTGAATTGTAATATTCAAGAAAACAATATTAGTGATTGTCTTTTCAAACAATGTACTTTTAAAAATTGTACTATTATTAATAATGATTTTAGTCTTACTTACCTATCAGAAAATGATTTTGAGGATTGTACTATTATAGGTGTAAGCTGGGCAGAACTAGTAAATAATAATCATTTATTTAGTCCTATCAATTCCATTAGTAATTGCGTATTAAGATATAATGATTTCTATGAGATGAAACTTACTGACCTTGATTTTAGTAATTGTGACTTTACTGGTAGTATATTCGAAAGTTGTAATTTCACAAAGACTTCTTTTAAGAAAAGTGAATTCAAAGAATCTACATTCACTAGTAATAATCTTTCATTAGCTGACTTTAGGCAAGCAAAGAATTACTTTATTGATCCTAGCCATAATATTATTAAGCAAGCAAAATTCACATACCCTGATGTTCTAAATCTATTAGCATCGTTTAATTTAGAAATAGAATAATGGGCGAAGTAAAAGCGAACAGCATTTGTTCGCTTTTTTATTGGCTTATTCTTCTACTAATTCAAATAAGTCTTTACCTACTCCACATAGTGGACACATGTAATCATCAGGTTCATTGGCTAAATCACCTTCATAGATAAATCCACAAACTGTACATCTAAATTTCATAGTCATTTCCTCCTTTTATACTATCAGTATACACTATATTATAGACTAATTAGGGGAAATGTTACAAATTATATGTACTATATTTTTTATTTCATTATTTCTCTTCTAAATTTAATCATACCTACTATTGAAATTATAGAACCTAACATATAAAGCCCAACTATTTGACTGTCTCCTGTATTAACGGTTGTCTTTTTATTAGTAAGTTCAGATGATGTTATAGTAGTATTCCTATCAATAGTAAATTTATGTTCATCATTTTGATATTTACCCATTGAATACCAACTAACAGTTAGAATATGTTCACCGTTACTTAATGTATTTAAGTAGTGTGATTCCAATTTTATTATCATTTTATCATTTACGTACTCACATGTCCCAACTAATGTATTATATTGATTATCTGCATATATTCCAATATATAGATTACCCTCTGCATCTCTTGCTAGAATAGAACCATTAAAATATATTGTCATTAATTCTCCTTTATGATTAAAATCTTTATAAGTTATACAAAAGGTTTCACCATAACCTGAAATCATATCATTATTTATTGTGTATGAAAAACTAGGGTCTTCAATTATTTCAAAATTTATTATTGCGACTAATTGGTCTTCATCCTTAATTTCCATATAAAATTTCTTTCCTATTTCTTCATCACCAGTAATTATAGCAAATGTATCTGGAGCTATTGTTGATAATGTTGTTCCCTTAATTTCAACATTTAAACTATATGAAGCTACATCCGTAAATACTTTAGTATTACTATAATTTTCTAATCTAAATACATACTACCATTTTTTACTAATGATATATTTTCTTCTGGTATATCCACATTAATTTCTAATACTCCTTTAGTATTGTTAAATTCATAGGGAATTAATATATTGTCCTTTTGATTTAATACTATATAATCTTCTAATTGAACTATGTTAGATGTAATGTGAATTTCTGAATGTATTTGATCCATCCCATCAATTTGCATTGTATTGGCTGCTATCTCAATCTCGACATCACTTTTATTTATAATAGTTACATGCATATTTCCAAAATCATCTTTAGTTACATAATATACTAATGGATCATTGCTTTCTTCTGCATGTGCTATATTCGTAGTAAAGCACACACCTATTGTTATACTTAGAATCATTATAACTTTTATAATTTTCTTTTTCATTTTTCTGTCCCCCTTATTCTTTATTATTCTGTCTATCTTCATGATACAGTTATTTTATAGTTGCTTCTAATACTGGTACTGTATACTCTACTGTTTCCCCAGTATCATATTCATATGATTTTACCACTTCTACAACATTGAAAGTCACGGTTTTTTCATGAATAGTTCCATTTTTATAGACTATTTGAATTGTAAGTGTAGTTTCTTCAGAAATAGCTTTTGCTAATCCTTTATTTGATAGTACTGACTGTTCTGATGCTAATTCATAGAATTGTTCTACGGAAGTTAAGTAGTCCATATTTTCTAATATTTTTGTTATGAATAAAGTATATTTTTCGCTTTGCTCATCTTTAGGCACTTGTATACTTGTTGACCTCTCTATTATATCCCAGAACATATATTCCCATGTCCCATCATAGAATCTTTTATCTTCCTCTTCTGTCGCTCCTTCAGGAGCTTGTGGCATATCAATACGAGGTATACTATTTGCAAGTTCTATAAACTCCTCCAACGTAAGAGCGGTTGCTTTTTTCTCTGTATAACCAATGCTATCAAGATAGCATTGTCTATCTTCCATGGAATAATCTTCAAAAAGTTTTGAAGTATAGTACTCTTCTTTTATGTCATAAGGGTTAATTGGATTAAGTTCTCCAGAAACTGCACGATATATCTTTGCATTACCTTTACTATCATTAAGTGTATATATTACTTTTTCAATATTTTCTCCTTGAATATTTATATCCATTTTATATCCTAAAGAATATACCCTATTATTTCTTAGTACATTCCCCTTATAATCTGTATATGTTTCTGTTGTATTATTCAAATAGTATGGGAAATGATACCCTATATTATTTTCAGAATCTGTATCCCATGTTATCTTCACTTCACTATCTAAACTTGCTTCTGTTTTATTTGCGGTGATAGTTCCATCAAAATATGTTGTATCAATTATATCAGGTTTATCCTTTTCTTTTGGAAACTCCACCCTTTTTAATAGTATTTGTGATTTCACACCTACGTTTTCTGTTCCATTTGTCTGCATATATACAATACTAATAATTAGGGCTAGGCAAGTTGGAACTAAGATGAATTTATACTTTTTGTTTCTTCTCTTTTTTTCTATTTTTGCAAGTATTCGAGCATGATTAAACTCTTCATCATATTCGTTCGATATCACTTTCTTTACTATTTCTTGTGATTTCATTTGAGTATTCCCCCTTTCCATACATTCCCCTCAATTCCTTGATTGTGCGATAAAGGCAATTTTTAACAGATGACTCTGTCATCTCTAATTCTATTGAAATTTCTTTTATAGTTAAATCCATGAAATAGTGTAATGCAAATATTCTAGGAACATCTGCCTTTTTAGTTTTTAAATAGTCCCAAATATCTTTACACTGACTTTCAGTAATAATTAATCCTTCAATGTCTAAATCAGAGGAAAAACTATCTATTAACTCCGTACCTTCCTTATTTTTTGAAAATAGAGAAATAGATTTGATTTTTGATGCTAGTGTATAATGCTTTTTCATTTTATTATTAGCTATTTGAATAATATATTCCTTAATATTGTTATTCTCCAGATTTTTTTTTGTTAGTATTTTATACAATTGAAAATACGTATCTTGAATGATATCATTTACATCATTAAAATCCGAGTATTTACATATAACAAATTTTAATATATCTTGATATGTTTGATGATATATCTCATCAAAGTCATCTAGTGTCAATATCGCCCCCATAGTACCACTTCTCCCTTCATTCACTAACCTTCTTTCCTTAAAATTGGCCTTGTATAAAAGCAATCAATAACATTTAAATTAACTGCTTTATATATAATTACACTTTCTGACTTCTTTTTGATACTATTGTAAATAATGTTACTGATACAGATACTAATAATACATTTATTCCAATAAGAGATATATCACTTGTTTCTACTACTGTTTTTCTTACAATATCTCTTTGTACTTTAAATTCACTTTCAAGTGTATCATGTCTTCCATGCCAGAACGCAGTTATTAAAACCGCATGACTACCATTTTCTAATGTATCTATATATTCTTTGTACAAAACTAATATTGTTCCACCTTCACCATTATCTCTTATTTCTCCAATTGTTGTTTCGTTATTGTCTTGCCCAAAATTACTTAAATATTTAATCAAATTGTTGTCGCTCAATGTAGGTCCTATTTGTTGATCATCAATCCAAAGATCTATTATACTTTTAAAATCCATATTACTATATTCTATTTCTAATCCAATACCATAATCAACAATTTTATTGGTACTAATATTTTGGTTATAATTCTTTGGTTCCATTATTTGTATTGTCATTTTCGCAACTAGATTACTATCTATTTTTGAGAATACATCTACCTCAATATAATCACTCTTCTCATATTCTCCTACAACTAGAAGTGATTCCGATCTGATATAAGAATCACTTGTATTACTGGTAATTACATACTTTACATCTTTAAGTTCAAATTTTGCATCTTCATAGTCAGAAGCACTATATAAAGACATCCACCCACCTCTTGCGACTTGCCTTGTTAAATTTAATACTTCTAGCTCTGTAGATTCAACTGGTCTAACATACTCAAATTCTAATAACCCCTTATTATACCCATCATGATATGAGATGCTAACACTTCCAATATCTGCTAAATCTAAATAGTCTTCTAATAAAAAGTACCCATTATCTTGCTTAGGATTAACAATTATTTCTGGATGAATACTTGTTTTTCCATCCACCTCTATACTGTTTTCTGCAATAGTAATATGAAATGCGCAGTAATTAATAATTTTTATTGATACGCTTTCTTTTCCTCTCGATACTTCTGATATTAATGAAGACGTATCTATATATTCAGCACTTATTTGGTATGGTGGTATTATAAAAACCCCTAATAATACAAATGTTAATATGATTTTTCCAAGTTTCTTTTTCATCTTTCTTTTATCCTTTCTTATTAAATTTATTAGCATTTGATAAAATAGCTTACGCTATTTCTCTCCCATTCTCCACCAGTTTTGTATTAGCTTAGTAATATAAGTTTTCACCTAATAAACTAGTGTAGAAACACTTCAAAAAAATATACAATTTCTTACTACATACTATTTTCATATACATTAAACTATAATTGCTTACTTCTTTTCATATTCGAAACATTTCTACACCTTCCCTCTTTTTAAAAGTACCATACTTATAATTTAAATATATCATTAATATATTCATTGTCAATAAAAATGTGATAAATTATCATTTATTATAAAACAATTTCTTATAATAGCACCTCTACATACACTAAGCCCTAGTTGTATTCAAAAAGTTTCAAAATATTGATTATTAATTTATTTATTAAGCACAAAAAAACATACCCTAATTTATAGAGTATGTTTACATATATTATACTAAAGCAATAATTGCCATTGGTGCATTATCACCTTTACGGTTATAAGTTTTTAAAATACGAGTATAACCACCAGTAGTATCTTTATAATTTGGTGCAACATCATCAAATAATTTTTGAACAGCTGTTTTTCCTGATTCTTGATCAACTACTTTATGTAAAACAGCAGCAGCTTGTCTTCTTGCATGCAAGTCACCACGTTTACCTAAAGTAATTAACTCTTCAACTACAGAGCGAACTTCTTTAGCTCTTGTTTCAGTAGTTTCTAATTTCCCATTCATAATTACTTCTGTTGCTAAACTACGTAACATAGATTTTCTAATATCTGATGTACGTCCTAATTTTCTATTTTTAGCCATGAGATTAGCGCTCCTTCCTGAATGTTAGAATTAATCAATAGGTTTAAACCCTAATCCTAATTCAACTAATTTTTCTTTTACTTCTTTTAATGATTTCTTACCTAAGTTTCTAACTTTGATCATATCATCTTCAGACTTAGCAGCAAGATCTTGAACAGTTTGAATGCCTGCTCTTTTTAAACAGTTGTATGAACGTACTGATAAATCCAATTCTTCAATCGTCATATCAAGTACTTTATTAGTAGTATCATTTTGTGCTTCTGACATTACTTCCATGTTCATCGCTACATCTGTCAATTCAACAAACATATTCAAATGTTCAACTAAAATTTTTGCAGCTAATGAAATCGCTTCATAAGGTTTCAATGAACCATTTGTTTCAATTTCTAATGTTAACTGATCATATTTAGCACTTTCCCCAACTCTAGTTGGTTCAGTTTCATAAGATACTTTTTCAATTGGTGAATAAATTGAATCTGTTGGAATTACACCGATAGTAGTAATATCTTTCTTATTTTGATCAGCACTGATATATCCACGATCTTTTTTAGCATATAATTCCATGTATAAGTGAGCACCTTCTGCAACATGAGCGATTACTAAATCATTAGATATCATTGTTACATCTGATGGGCATTGAATGTCAGCACCTGTTACAGTAGCAGGTCCTTTAACATCAATAATCATTGTAGCTGATTCTTCACTATCTACATCAAAAACTAATTTTTTAAGATTTAAGATAATTCCAGTAACATCTTCAATAACACCATCCACAGCAGAAAATTCATGGATAGCTCCTTGAATCTTAACAGCATATACTGCAGAACCTGGTAATGATGATAGTAATACTCTTCTAAGAGCATTTCCTAATGTTGTACCAAATCCTCTTTCTAAAGGTTCAATAACAAATTTACCATAATTATCTGATTCATCATAATTAGCTATATTAAAATTCGCTTTTTCAAATTTTTGCATCTTTTTCCTCCTCACTAGGAATTAATTTATTTTCATACTAATTCTTATCCACGAGGACGTTTTGGTGGACGACACCCATTATGTGGAATTGGAGTAACATCATTAATAGCTGTTACTTCTAAGCCTGCAGCTTGTAATGATCTAACTGCAGCTTCACGTCCAGGACCAGGACCTTTAACATTAACTTCAACTGTTTTTACACCATGATCCATTGCAGCTTTTGCAGCTGCTTCAGCAGCCATACCTGCAGCAAATGGTGTTGATTTCTTTGAACCTTTGAAACCAAGTGCACCAGCGCTAGACCATGTTAATACATTTCCATGTTCGTCACTAACAGTAACAATAGTATTATTGAAAGTTGAATGTACATGTGCTACACCTTTTGCTATATTCTTTTTGACACGTCTTTTACCACGTGTTTGTTTAACTTTTGCCATTGTTTCAACCTCCTATCCTATTTCTTTTTACCAGCGACTGGTCTTGCTTTTCCTTTACGAGTACGAGCCTTAGTTTTAGTTTTTTGCCCACGTACAGGAAGACCTCTACGATGACGGATTCCTCTGTAACTTCCGATTTCCATTAAACGTTTAATATTTAATGCAACATCTCTACGAAGATCTCCTTCAACTTTAAATGTTTCTACTTCTTTTCTTATTTTAGTTACTTCATCTTCAGTTAAATCTTTAACTCTTACGTCTTCGCTAATACCAACTTTGCTTAAGATTTCTTGAGCTCTTGGTTTACCAATTCCGTAAACATAAGTTAATGAGATAACTACACGTTTGTCACGTGGTATATCAACTCCAGCAATACGAGCCATATTTTTTCCTCCTAATTAACCTTGTCTTTGTTTGTGTTTTGGGTTTTCACAAATAATCATTACTCGCCCTTTACGTTTAATTACTCTGCATTTATCACACATCGGTTTTACAGATGGTCTTACTTTCATAATTCTACCTCCTTTTGGAAGATTATTTTTGACTATTTATGTCTAAACGTAATTCGCCCACGTGTTAAATCGTATGGAGAAATTTCAACTGTAACCCTATCCCCCGGTAAAATGCGAATGTAGTGCATACGGATTTTACCAGAAACGTGAGCAAGGATTTCTACTCCATTCTCTAATGCTACTCTAAACATTGCATTTGGTAATGTTTCTAATACAGTAGCTTCTACTTCAATAACGTCATCTTTTTTTGCCATAGATTTCCAACTCCTTAATTAAAGTTTTGTAAGAATTTCACAACCATTATCAGTAATGATAAGAGTGTGTTCATAATGTGCTGCTAAAGAGCGATCCAGTGTTACAACTGTCCAATCATCATCAAGCACTTCTGTTTCACATCCACCTAAATGAGCCATTGGTTCAATTGCCAAAGCCATTCCAGATTTCAGTCTTGGTCCTTTTCCAGGTTCCCCATAATTAGGAACCGCAGGATCCTCATGGACCTGTGTACCAATACCGTGACCTGTATAGTCTCTAGGTGTTGTACAATCATTTGATTCTAAATAGACTTGAATAGCGTGAGAAATATCTGATAATCGATTTCCAGGTTTTACTTGTTCTAATCCTGCATATAGTGACTTTTCACAAACATCCATTAGTTTTTTTGCTTCATCACTAACATTTCCAACAGCATATGTCCAAGCGCTATCGCCATGATACCCCTTGTAACAAGCTCCAACATCCACTGAAATAATATCACCATCTTTTAATTTTACATCATTTGGTATTCCATGTACGACAACTTCATTAATTGATGTGCATACACTATTTGGAAAACCATATAAATGAAGAAACGATGGAGTTGCATTATTATCACGAATTACTTTTTCACAGATTTCATCAATCTCATTAGTAGTGATTCCTGGGATAATTACATCTTTCAATTTTTGATGTACTAAAGCAACTATTCTTCCAGCTTCTCTCATCAATTCAATTTCTCTTTGATCTTTAGTAACAATCATTACTTACCCTCCAGGCTTTTCTTGATTTCATCAAAGACGTCTTCCATAGATTGATCACCATTTATATTAGTGATTTCACCTTTCATTGTATAATAATCAATTAAAGGTGCAGTTTGTTTTGTATACGTATCAAGCCTAACTTTGACAGCTTCTTCACTTTCATCAGGACGTTGATACAATTCTCCACCACATTTATCGCAAACATCTGCTTGCTTAGGTGGATTAAATTCTATATGGTAAGTAGCTCCACATTCTTTACAAGTTCTTCTTCCAGAAAGTCGCTTAGTCAATTTATCAAAATCAACATCTAAGTTTAACACTGCATTGATTCGAAATTTGTATTCTTTTGCAATACTTTCTAATTCTCTTGCTTGAATAATTGTTCGTGGAAACCCATCCAAAATGAACCCATTAGGAAATTCATTTTCTTTTAAATAATCACGTACCATCGCAATAGTATAGTCATCTGGTACTAAATGACCAAATTGAATGAAATATTTCGCAATAACTCCATATTTTGTTTGTTCCTTCAAGGCTTTTCTAAAGATATCTCCTGTTGAGATATGTGCACAACCGTATTCTTTTACAAGATTAGCCGCTTGTGTTCCTTTCCCAGCACCAGGAGGACCCATTAAAATAATATTCATGTTTTGCTCCTTTCCTATACTATCGACGAATGTAGCCGTGATACTCTTTTCTAGTAATATGCGTTTTAATTTGTTTCACTGTTTCCAATGCAACTCCAGTAATAATGATTAATCCTGTTCCACCTAACTGTAATGTATTGTTTTGTGTTTGGGACCATAATACTGGTGTAATAATAGGAATAGCCGCAATAATTACTAAGAATAATGTACCAACAACTGTAACACGATTAAGAACTTTCTTAATATAATTTTCTGTATCAACACCTGTTCTAACACCAGGAATTGAACCACCATTTTTCTTAAGATCAGTACTAATTTTATTTGCATCAATTTGTAAATTCGAATAAAAGAATGCGAATAAGATTATTAATACAATATATAATGCAAATCCAAATGGTTCTTTTTGAAAATCAAATAAAGAATTTATAAATGTTGTTGTATCCGTTGTTTTCATAAAACTTATAACGGTTCTAGGAGCCGCCATTACTGATGATGCAAAGATAACTGGTATAACACCTGCACTATTAATTTTAATAGGCATATGTGTTTGATCTTTAGTACGCATAGTAGTATTTGAACTTGTTGCATACATAATTGGAATCTTTCTCGTTGCTCCCTCATTGAAAACAACAAAGATAACAATCATTAAGTATACAATTACAAATAGTACATACCAGGCTACATCCATAGCTACTGCCATCGCTCCACCACTATAACTAACTAAGTTATCATAAGCAGTAAGGAAACTTGTTGGCATACTTGACACAATTCCTGTAAAGATTAATAATGATACACCATTACCAATACCCTTGTTTGTAATTTGATCTCCTAACCAGATAGCTAACATACTACCAGCTATCATGATAATTACTACATAAACATATGACCAGATATCAGAGTTCCCAAGAATCCCATACCCTTTATCAAATGTATATGTTAACACACCACCTTGTAACCCAGCTAAAGCTAAAGTAATATAACGAGTTACACGGTCTTTTTTCTTTTTACCTGTATTTCCTTCTTTAGTCCATTGAGATAAAACTGGAATAACATCCATAGAAAGTAACTCAATGATAATAGAAGAAGTGATGTAAGGTGATACACCTAATGCAAAAAGTGAGAATCTTTCTAATGTTCCCCCACCAAGCATATTCATAATTCCAAATATACCTGATGTTGCATCAGTAGAACTGACAGCATCCATATTAATTCCAGGAACAGTAATTGCTGATCCTAAACGGAATACAAATAATATTCCCAAAGTGAATATTATTTTTTGTCTAAGTTCTCCCTTTCTGAATACATTTCTCAAGAATGCAAACATTTTAGATCACCTCAGTTTTCCCACCTGCAGCTTCAATTGCAGCGATAGCAGATTTAGAAAATTTATGTGCTTTAATAGTTAAGGCTTTATCAATTTTTCCATTACCTAAAACCTTAATACCATCTAATTCCTTTTTAATAATCCCAGCTTCTTTTAAAGATTTTGGGCATACTTCTGTTCCTGCTTCAAATGTATTTAATTGTTCTAAATTAACAATTGCATACTCCGTTCTATTGAAGTTAGTAAATCCACGTTTTGGTAAACGCATGAATAATGGTGTTTGTCCCCCTTCAAATCCAGGTTTTTTTCCACCACCAGATCTAGAGTTTTGACCTTTTTGACCTCTACCTGCTGTTTTACCAGTTCCAGAACTTGTTCCACGTCCAACACGTTTTCTTGCTTTACGCGCACCTTCTGTATATTGTAATTCGTGTAGTTTCATGTTTACACCTCCTATTTCTCTTCTACTTTGATTAGGTGTTCAACGACTTTAATCATACCTTGAGTAAATTCGTTGTTTGGTTTTTCTACTGTTTTATTTACTTTTGTTAATCCTAACGCTTTAAGTGTTGCTCTTTGTTTTGGTAGACAACCAATAGGGCTCTTTTTAAGCGTTATACTTATTGTTTTATTTGCCATGTTAATTGTCTCCTATCCAAAAATTTCTTCTACTTTTTTATCTCTTAATTCAGCTACCTCATTAACAGTTTTCAATGATGCTAAACCTTGCATTGTAGCTCTTACCATGTTAATTGGCGTTCTTGAACCTAATGACTTAGATAAAATATCACTATATCCAGCTAATTCTACAACCGCACGAACAGGTCCTCCAGCGATGATTCCAGTACCTTGGGCAGCAGGTTTAATAAAAATTCTACCTGATCCATAAATACCAGTAACTTCATGAGGAATTGTTCCATGAATTGAAGGAACTTTGATTACGTTTCTCTTAGCATTTTCAGATGCTTTACGAATTGCATCAGGTACTTCGTTAGCTTTACCTGTACCGAATCCAACTCTTCCTTTTTTATCACCAATAACCACTAATGCAGCAAAGCGGAATTTACGTCCACCCTTAACAACTTTAGTTACACGGTTAATGGTAACAACACGTTCTTCAAATTCTTTTTCTTCTCTTCTTGGTGCGTTTCTTCTAGGTCCTTTTCTAGGTCCATTATTTCTAGGTCCGTTATTATTTCTTGGACCAGTATTAGCTCTTGGTTTACGTTGTTCCATATTGACCTCCTTCTAGAATTTTAATCCAGCTTCTCTAGCAGCTTCTGCTAAAGCTTTCACACGACCATGATAGATATATCCACCACGATCAAACACTACATTTTCAATTTTCTTTTCTTGTGCTTTTTTAGCAACTTCTGCTCCTACTGCACTTGCAGCGGCAATATTTGATCCATTTTCTAATTTCATATCAACGCTTGATGCGCTAGCTAAAGTCACACCATTTACATCATCGATGATTTGCGCGTGAATATGAGCATTAGAACGGAACACGTTTAATCGTGGACATTCAGGAGTTCCACTAATTTTAGTACGTACTCTAGCATGACGTTTTAAACGTACATCATTACGAGATTTTTGTTTAGCCATGATTTAATAGCTCCTTTCTCTAGCTAACTACTTCTTACCAGCAGTTTTACCTTCTTTTCTAATAATTCTTTCGCCAACATATTTAATTCCTTTACCTTTATATGGTTCAGGTTTTCTTACGGCTCTAATTTGTGCAGCAATTTCTCCTACACGTTCTTTATCAATACCAGACACAACAATTTGTGTATTAGATGGAGCTTCAATTTTTACTCCTTCTTCAGGTACAATTTCAACTTGATGAGAATATCCAATATTTAATACTAAAGTATTCCCTTTCATTTGCCCACGATATCCAATACCAACGATTTCTAATTCTTTTTTGAATCCGTTATGTACTCCTTCAATCATATTTGCAAGTAAAGCTCTAGTTGTACCATGTAATTGTTTATGAGTCTTTTGTTCACTATTTCTTTTAACAGTAATTACACCTTCATTTTGATCGATTGTAATAACTGGTGAAAATTGTTTTACTAAAGTCCCTTTAGCTCCCTTAACTGTTACTGTATTATCAGATGCGACTTCTACTGTAACGCCTTCAGGTACACTAATGATTTTATTACCAATTCGAGACATCAGTTACACCTCCTGTAATTAAATTTTGTACTACCAAATATACGCTAATACTTCTCCACCAACTTGTTTCGCTCTCGCTTCTTTGTCAGTCATTAATCCTTGAGAAGTTGATAAAACTACAATACCTAAACCATTTAATACTTTAGGAATTTCATCTACTTTTGCATATACACGTAATCCTGGTTTAGAAATTCTTTTTAAATCAGTGATTACTCTATCATTTCCTCTATATTTTAAAGCGATATTAATGTTTTTAATAGGTCCTTCACCTTCAACTTTATATCCTTTAATAAATCCTTCATTTTTCAAAATTTCAGCAATATCAGCTTTTAATTTTGATGCAGGTACCAACACCTCATCATGGCGTTGTCTATTTGCATTACGGATTCTTGTTAACATATCTGCAATTGAATCTGTCATTACCATTTGCTAATCCTCCTTCCAATTCTAGGAATAAATTTATTAATTATCATTAATTAATTACCAGCTTGCTTTCTTTACACCTGGAATTTCACCTTTGTAAGCTAATTCACGGAAGCAAATTCTACAAAGTTTAAATTTTCTGATTACAGAATGTGGTCTACCACAACGTTCGCAACGTGTATATTCACGTACTTTGAATTTTTGAGGACGTTGTTGTTTAACCTTCATTGATGTTTTAGCCACGTTTTTAAGTCCTCCTCTATTTTTTCTTGAAAGGCATTCCTAATTGTGCTAGTAACTCATGTCCTTCTTCATCAGATTTGGCAGTTGTTACAAATACAATATCCATACCTCTTAATTTGTTTACTTTATCAAAATTGATTTCTGGGAAAATTAATTGTTCTTTAACACCTAAAGTATAATTTCCTCTTCCATCAAATGAATCATTCGAAACACCTCTAAAATCTCTAACACGAGGTAATGAGATATTTACCAATTTATCTAAAAATTCATACATTCTTTCACCACGTAAAGTAACTTTACACCCAATAGGCATACCTTCACGTAATTTGAATCCAGCAATTGACTTTTTAGCTTTTGTAGTTACTGGTTTTTGTCCTGTAATTAAAGCTAATTCAGCAACTGCATCATCTAATAATTTAGAATTAGATACAGCATCACCAACACCAATATTTAAAACGATTTTTTCAACAGCTGGTGTTTGCATTTTTGAAGAATAATTGAATTTTTCCATCATTGATTTGATTACTTCAGTTTCATAACGCTCTCTTAATCGATTCATTCTTTATCCTCCTTCTTATTTCTTTTTCTTCTTATCAACTTCAGCACCTGTTTTTCTATTAATACGCGCTTTAGTTTTCTTGCCATTTTTATCTACAGTTACATTATATCCTAATTTCACTGGAGCTTTGGCTTTAGAATCATAGAATGCAACATTTGAAACATGAATAGGGGCTTCTCTTGTTACAATTCCACCTTCAGGATCTGCTTGTGAAGGTTTAATATGTTTTGTTACCATATTTACTCCTTCAACGATTACTTTGTCTTGTTTCGCAAGAACTTGTAACACTTCACCTTGTTTTCCTTTATCATTACCTGCAACAACTTCTACAGTATCACCTACACGGATTTTCATGTTTAGTCCTTCCTCCTATAATACCTCTGGAGCTAATGATACGATTTTCATAAAATCTGAATCTCTTAACTCTCTGGCAACTGGTCCAAAGATACGAGTCCCTTTTGGAGATTTGTCATCTTTGATTATTACACAAGCATTGTCATCGAATTTGATGTATGATCCGTTGTCACGTCCTACACCATATTTACTTCTTACGATAACTGCTCTTACTACTTCACCTTTTTTTACACTTCCACCAGGTGTTGCTTGTTTGACTGTACAAACAACAACATCACCGATGTTACTTGTTTTTCTATTAGAACCACCAAGGTTTCTAATTACTAGCACTTCTTTAGCTCCTGTATTGTCAGCAACTTTCATTCTGCTTTCGTTTTGGATCATTTCTAAGTGACCTCCTTTCAGAAGATTTAATTATTAAATAATTTCTGCTTTTTTAACGACTTCTACTAAACGGAAGCGTTTTGTAGCAGATAATGGTCTTGTTGACATGATTTTTACAATGTCTCCATCTTTAGCAACGCCATTTTCATCATGTGCTTTAAATTTAGTTGATGATTTCACGCGTTTACCATACAATTTATGTTTTACATGTGTTTCAACTAGCACTGTAATTGTTTTATCCATTTTAGTAGATACAACTGTACCAGTATAAACTTTACGATTATTTCTTTCCATCTTGTATCTCCTTATTTATTAAGTTCTCTTTCTCTAATAATTGTTTTAATTCTTGCGATAGATTTACGAACTTTTGTAATACGTGCTGTGTTTTCTAATTGTCCTGTGGCTTGTTGGAAACGAAGTCCAAATAGCTCTTTTTTGTATTCTTCAACTTTCGCTAATAAATCAGCGTTTTCTAATTCTTTTATTTCTTGAACTGTCATGACTACTCACCCTTTCCAATGATTTTACATTTAATAGGTAGTTTGTGAGATGCAAGTCTTAACGCTTCTCTAGCAACGCTTTCTTCAACGCCAGCTACTTCGAAAAGAACACGACCAGTTTTAACAACTGCTACCCATTCTTCTGGAGAACCTTTACCTGATCCCATACGTACTTCTAATGGTTTTTTAGTTTTAGCTAAGTGAGGGAATATTCTAATCCATACTTTACCACCACGTTTCATATGACGGTTAATTGCGATACGTGAAGCTTCAATTTGACGTGAAGTAATCCAAGCACCTTCTTGCGCTTGTAATCCTAATTCACCAAATGAAACTTTAGTTCCACCTTTTGCCTTACCTTCATATTTAACACGATGTGGTCTTCTGTATTTTGTTCTTTTAGGCATCAACATGATTATTTGTCCCCTTTCTTCTCAGGAAGGATTTCTCCCTTACAAATCCAAACTTTAACTCCTAATTTACCATAAGTAGTATCTGCTTCAGCAGTTGCATAATCAATATCAGCTCTTAAAGTATGAAGAGGGACATTCCCTTCAGAGTAACCTTCAGCACGAGCCATATCAGCTCCACCTAAACGTCCTGAAACACTTGTTTTAATTCCTTTAGCTCCTGCTCTCATTGTTCTTTGAATAGCACGTTTTTGAACAGTTCTAAAAGAAGCACGATTTTCTAATTGTTCAGCAATGTTGTTAGCAACTAATTGTGCTGCAACATCTGGATTTTTAATTTCAACAATGTTAATAAACACTTGTTTATCACCTGTCATTTTTGTAACTTGTTTTCTTAATAAATCTACTGATTCACCATCTTTACCAATTACTACACCAGGTCTAGATGTGTGAATAAAGATTGTAACACGATTTTTTGATCTCTCAATTTCCACTTTAGCGACAGAAGCAGCTTTAAGTTTCTTTAATAAGAATTCACGGATTTTGATATCTTCATGTAATAATGAAGCGAAATCTTTATCATTAGCATACCATCTTGAATCCCAATCACGATTAACACCAACTCGCAATCCTATTGGACTTACTTTTTGACCCATAATCTGACCTCCTATCTTTCTGCTACCACACAAGTAATGTGGCTAGTTCTTTTTAAAATTCTTGTTCCGCTACCTTTTGCTTTAGCACGGAATCTCTTTAATGTAGGACCTTCGTCTACATAGATTTCTTTAATATATAAATTTTCTGCTTCAGCGCTATCATTAAATACAGCGTTTTGTGCAGCAGATTTTACGACTTTAATGATTGCAGGAGTTGCACTTTTGTTTACGTATTCTAAGATACCTAGTGCTTCTTTAACTTGCTTACCTCTTACTAAGTCAACTACTAATCTTGCTTTTTGAGGGGCAACACGAATCATTTTAGCTGTTGCTCTAGCTTCCATGTTTATAATCTCCTCTCTTATTTCTTACCTGTTTTTTTATCATCAGCATCATGACCATGATAAGTTCTTGTTGGAGCAAATTCTCCTAACTTATGACCAACCATATCTTCTGATACATAAACTGGTATATGTTCTCTTCCGTTATACACTGCAAATGTATGCTCAATAAATTGAGGGAAGATTGTTGAACGTCTTGACCAAGTTTTAATAACTTCTTTTTTACCAGCCGCGTTTAAAGCTTCTACTTTTTTCATTAAATGCTCATCTACGAATGGTCCTTTTTTCAAACTACGTGCCATTTACTTCATCCTCCTTTATTTAGCATTGCGACGACGTACAATTAATTTAGTCGAAGCTTTCTTAGTATTTCTAGTTTTAACACCCATTGCTTTTTTACCCCAAGGTGTCATTGGAGCTTTACGTCCGATAGAAGTTCTACCTTCACCACCACCATGTGGATGGTCATTAGGGTTCATTACCGAACCACGAACTGTAGGTCTTACACCTTTCCATCTCATACGACCAGCTTTACCATAGTTTACTAATCCGTGATCTTCGTTTCCGACAACACCGATTGTAGCTCTACATACTCCAAGAAGTTTACGAACTTCTCCAGAAGCTAATCTTACAATTACGTAACGATCTTCTTTACCTAAGATTTGTGCAGACACACCAGCAGATCTTGCGATTTGTCCACCTTTACCAGGTTGCATTTCGATATTATGAATTACTGTACCTTCAGGCATATTTCCCATTGGTAAAGCATTTCCTACTTTGATATCAGCTTCAGGTCCAGAAATGATTTTCATTCCAACTTCTAACCCTTTAGGTGCTAAGATATATCTCTTTTCACCATCTACATAATTAATTAATGCAATGTTTGCTGATCTATTTGGATCATATTCAATAGTTGCTACATTTCCAATAATTCCATCTTTATTACGTTTGAAGTCAATCATACGATATTTACGTTTATGACCTCCACCATGATGGCGTGTTGTAATAACACCTTGGTTATTACGTCCACCTTTTTTACTTTGTTTAGCAACTAAAGATTTTTCTGGTTTATTTGTTGTAATTTCTTCATATGTTAATGAAGTCATATTACGACGACCATTTGTTATTGGCTTATATTTTCTAATTGCCATCTTCAGTTTCCTCCTAATTTAATTGTCTGGAACGAGTCATTCCAATATTTGTGATGATTATTCTTCACCAAAATAGTTGATTTCATCACCTTCAGCTAATTTAACAATAGCTTTTCTTCTTCTGTTTGTTCTACCTTCGTATTTACCCATTCTTTTTTTCTTTGGTTTAACATTCATAATGTTTA
The DNA here is from genome assembly GCA_047973105.1 of Coprobacillaceae bacterium. GTDB lineage: Bacteria > Bacillota_I > Bacilli_A > Erysipelotrichales > Coprobacillaceae > CAKVJS01. Next base: position 18,982 of record JBKEBJ010000327.1, read on the forward strand.
CGCTAAGTACTTTTACACCAAACATTGCTTCAACAGCTTGTTTAACTTCAATTTTGTTAGCTTTTACATCTACATCGAATGTATATTTGTTTTCCGCAGATTGAAGAGTTAAAGATTTTTCAGTAAGTACTGGTTTTTTTAATACATCAGTAATATGTGCCATTATACTAGTACCTCCTCAACTGATTTGATTGCAGCTTCAGTCATAATTAACTTATTGCTGTTTAAGATATCATAAACGTTAATACGTTTTGCATCTAAGATTTTAACTCCAGGAATATTATTAGCTGATCTAGCAACATTTTCGCAAATTTCATCAACAACAATTAATGTTTTTGTTGGTGCTTCTAAGTTAGCTAATACTTTTACCATTTCTTTTGTTTTTGGAGCATCCATTTTGATTGCATCTAAAGCCATGAATTCATTATCAATAATTTTAGTTGATAACGCTGATTTTAATGCTAATCTTCTTACTTTACGATTTAATTTAAATTTATAACTTCTAGGCGTTGGACCAAATACTACTCCACCACCACGACATTGTGGAGAACGAATAGACCCTTGTCTAGCACTACCTGTTCCTTTTTGACTCCATGGTTTCTTTCCACCACCACTTAATTCATTACGATTTTTAACTTTATGAGTTCCTTGTCTCAAAGACGCTCTTTGTAACAAAACCATATCAAAAATAGCTTGGTTATTTGGCTCAATACCAAACACTGCATCATTTAATTCTAATTCTTTAACATCTGCACCTTCTTGGTTATATACTTTTACTTTAAGCATATGTAGTCCTCCTTCCCTAACTATTCTGCAGCTGCAGTTTCAGCAGCTTCTTCAACTACAGGAGCTTCTACTACTTCTTCTACTTCACTGTAATCTACTAATTCATTAATTTCGTTTACTTTACCATTAGCTTTGATTGCTGATTTAACAACAACTAAACCTTTTTTCGGTCCCGGTACTGAACCTTTGATTAATAATACACTGTTTTCTACATCGACAGCGACAACTTCTAAATTTTGAATTGTTCTTGTTACGTGTCCCATATGTCCTGGCATTTTTTTACCTGGAGCAATACGGTTTGGAGCGATTGGCCCCATTGAACCTACAATTCTATGAGCTCCTGAACCATGTCCTTTTGGACCGATTTTTTGCCCGTGTCTCTTAATAACACCTTGATAACCTTTCCCTTTTGAAGTTCCAGTTACATCCACAACTTCACCAGCTACGAAGCTATCAACACTAATTTTATCTCCAACTTCATAACTCATCATTTCGTCGAAACGAAATTCTTTTATGAAGCGCTTAGGAGCTGTATTAGCTTTTTTCACAATACCTAACTCAGCCTTATTAGCTAATTTTTCTCTCTTATCTTCAAAACCAACTTGAATAGCATCATATCCATCAGTTGCTTCTGTTTTCTTTTGTAGAACAACATTGTCTGTCGCTTCTACAACAGTCACAGGAATTAATACACCATCAGCTGTGAAGATTTGAGTCATTCCAATCTTACGACCTAAGATTCCTTTCATGAGTTACACCTTTACCTTTCTTATAATTTAATTTCAATATCCACACCACTTGGTAATTCTAATCTTGTTAGAACATCAATTGTTTCAGGTGTTGGATTCACAATGTCAATAAGACGTTTGTGAGTTCTAATCTCAAATTGTTCACGTGAATCTTTATATTTGTGAACCGCTCTTAATACTGTATAAATTTCTTTTTCAGTTGGTAGAGGTACAGGACCTACTACTTGAGCTCCAGATTTCTTAGCAGCACCAATAATTTTCTCTGCTGATCCATCTAAAATTTTGTGATCAAATGATTTTAATCTAATTCTTACTTTGTTGTTTGCCATGATTTTTCTCCTTTCGTCTATTTTTATAATAGACTTGCTCCATACGAATTACCTGAAACCGCCGTTTCATGACAACGCCTCTCTGTGTTTCAGCAACCTCGCACATCTTCGCAACGTCAACATTAGTATTATATAGAAAAAAAGCCCATAATGCAAGGCTTTTTTTGATTTTTATTAGAAAATTTTATCTTGTTTTTTGGCATAAAAAATCTACTTTACAACAACCTCTAAATTCGAAGTATCATACATAACTCTAGCGTGATTTTGTTTAATTAATTCTCTCTTTATTACCTTCCCTGTTTTCTTATCTATTGCACTCCTATAAACATTCCCATTTCGATAAACAATTCCTTTTTCTTTAGAAAAATGCTCATCTTCAACTTTTATATGATATTTTGTATTTTGTTGCTTTTCTGCTCGAATTTCTCCCTTTAAATATTTTTCATCTGTATATACTATTATTTGATATGTATTGTCAGTATTATTTTTAAAGCGATAATCCAAATAGTTATATACGATTGATGTTCCTGTACCAAAAGGTTTTTGTCTACCATAATCCGGAAATAAATCCAATCCTTCATGATGGTGATGTTCAATGATATCTAAATCTGTATGTAAAATCATCCAATGTAACAAATTAGTAAACTGACACAATCCTCCTCCTATTCCCTTTGAAGATTGGTTTCCTGATATAGTCAATCCGGTTTTATAACCTTTACTCTCATTACAAATACCAACTAATGACCAAAAAGAGAATACTTCCTTTGGTTTAATAATCACTTTATTCACTTTTGGTGTAGCTAAAGATAAATTAATTGCTTTATTTTCTTGTAATTGTATATCTACATTTCCTAGTTTACGTCGTATTAACGAATTATGTTTATATATTCTATATGGTAAATCATTTTCTGTTTTTTCTTTAGCTATTTTATCGCTATTACTGAAATCCTTGATTTTTCTTACTGCTCTACACTTTAACGCTGAAATCTTATATGTTGTTTCATTAATTTCACAGAATAATTTTCTTTGCATATTAACCCCCCTCAAGTTTTATTACAAAAATTCTATAACATAATCATTTCTGTTATACTCACTAAGCCCTAATTTTTCTTAGAAAGTTTCAAAATACTTAATTATTTTTTTAATATATATAATACCATTAAAAAAGAAGAAATAAAATTATTTAATTATTTCCTCTTTAACTATCCTATTTTTTTGGTTTTCCGCACTCCTTACAGAACTTCCCTTCATTAATACTACCACATTCGCATGTCCATTCATTATTCGCAGGTCTTGGTTTTCCGCATTCACCACAAAATTTTGCCTTATTTAGATTTCCACAACTACAAGTCCATTCCTCTGCTTGTGGTTTTGGTTTTCCACATTCACTACAAAACTTCCCTTCATTTTCATGTCCACATTCACATGTCCATCCAGTAGCTGAACTTTTTTGTTTCTTATTAAACAAAGGGTTGTCTTCTTGTTCGTTCATACCACTTAAGACGTTATTATTTCCATTCATTCCTGTAGCTTGTCCAACCATACCCATTCCAAAGAATCCTTGCATTGCTCCAGCCTCATTTCCAGCTGCTTTTTCTAATGCAATTGCCTGGGCCTCTGTTAATCTTCCAGCAGCCACACGTTGGTCAGACATCATAATAGCGTCATCAACCTTTTGGATTCTTTTTCTTGATTCATCATCTGGTGTTACTTTTTCAATAGCTACACTTTCAATCATTATTCCACGTTTCTGTTTCCAATCCTCATCTAATGTATCATTCATGAATTTTGAAATTTCACGTTGACGTTTAGGAAGGTCGTTATATTGGAATCCTTCATCACTACACATAGCTATTGCGGTATCTAATGCATTCACAAATTCTGCTTGTGATTGTGTCATTAATTGATCTTTAGTATACACCTCACTTACATTTCCAGCTACATTTGCATAAAAACAAATTGGATCCACTACTTTAAATGAATACATACCAAAATAACGAATATATATCCCACGATATGTTGGATCATTATATGCCATTGGTGTGGGTGTTCCGAATTTATTATCAAGGATTTCCTTTACATTAACAAAATATACTCTTTGATCTTTACCAGGTGTTCCTCCCATGGTAAATCTTTTTCCAAATATTTTAAAGGAATCCTTTAACCCTTGAAATCCACTATCAAATAAACTTGGCTCACTTGAGTTGTCCCAAGTAAATCTTCCTGCCTCTGTCGTAAAATCAACAATTTTCCCATCTTCAACTATTAATGCACATTGCCCTTCATTAACTGCAATACCAGTTCCGTTTGTTATAATATTCTCAGATCCTTTAGTATTGCTTCCAGATTGCACTACCTTTTTCCCTCTTCTAATTAACTCATTATTATTCAGTGTATCACAGTAAAAATACTCTATCCATTGGTCCGCTAATGTTGTTTTTAGTGAATCAACAGCTGCTTTAATTAATCCCATTTTCTTCTCTCCTTTAATTATAAAAATAACTAAATAAAATAGATGTTTCCTTCCATTTTTATAGTTTTCATTAAAAATAACAATTTCATTATATCATATTCAAAATTATATCTAAATAAGAATCTCTATTCAAATTTATTGTTACATTAAAATAAAAAATCCCTCAAAGGGAAAAAAGAATAAAAAAAAGAACTGGCAGCTTGCTATTGTCGCACTTTCGCACTATCTTCGCCGTTATGATGCTTGACTTCTGTGTTCGGTATGGGTACAGGTATTTCCATCATGCTATCACT
>JBKEBJ010000329.1:0-20131 GCA_047973105.1 Coprobacillaceae bacterium
TTTTTATTATTTTATTATTTCTTGTATATGTCTTTATATATTTTCAACTTAGATATTATTTCATTTATAGATAATACCGTCAACTTAGGTACTTAGGGTGAATACCATAAGTTCACAAAGTATATTATAAAAGTGATAATAATTTATATCATAAAGATATGTATTAAGAATTTTGATATATAATTTGATAATTTTATATACTCTCCTGTGCTTATATATCATTTTATAGCTACCATCTTTACCATAATTTAATGATATGTTTATCTTAGTATATTAAAGAAAACAAAAAAGGAGTAAATAAATTTTCATCTATCTAATCCTTTACTACTATTTATACTGCTTCTTTTTCTAATTCTAGTTCTTTAGTATACGCAATAGAATCTTGTTTTTTAAAGAATGGATAATACACTGCAATAGATATTATAAGAATGATGATTTGTAGTAATGCCCCTTTCCATCCTGCAACCATTAATCCTGAGACAAGTAATGGTGTACTCCAAGGGAGGATAACACCAGAGAATGGTTGAACAAATCCAATAGCGATTGCTCCATAGACAACTAAGGCTGATAATATAGGCACTAATAAGAAAGGAACAAACATGATTGGATTCATCACAATTGGGAATCCAAAAGTTACTGGTTCATTAATATTGAATATAGCTGGGAAAATGGCGACTTTCCCTAATGCTTTATATTGTTTTGATTTAGCCGCAAATAACATGGCGATGACTAAACCAAAAGTAATTCCCGAACCAGATAATACTAAGAAAGAATCTAAAAATTGTTGGGTAACAATATGTGCTCCTTTATCAACAGCCAGTTCTCCAGTTTGTCTTAATAGATCACTATTAGCTATGGCATTCGCTGTTAATAATGATGTAACAACTCCATTAACGATAGATTGCCCATGTACTCCAAACCACCATAAGAAAGATATAAAGAACGCAATTCCTATAACACCCGGTAAAGAATCTGTTAGTCCCTGTAAAGGAACTTGAATTGCTGAATATATCCATTCCATGAAAGTACCACCTGTTGTTGCATTAAAGAACATATATACTAACATCGCTAATACAAAGATAAATACAGCTGGCACTAAAGCAGTAAATTGATTCGCTACCCCAGTTGGTACAGAATCTGGCATTTTTATAACTACTTTCTTTTTAATGAATGTAGAATATATAAAACCTACGCTTAACCCAATCAGTATAGCCCCTACTATTCCTTGACCACCAAACCATGATTTAGAAATCGCATCACCTAACACTTCACCGGTTTCTGTTGTAAAGCTTGAACGTAAAGTAATAAAGAAAGCTGCTAACGCTAATACGCCTGCTGGCAAAGGCTCTACTTCTTCAATTTTTGCATATGCATACGCTATTGTAAAACAAGCAATTAGTCCCATTATGACAAACGTCCCTGAATACACCTGCATAAATGGTTCTGTCCAATTATTACCAAATATATTAGCTATTGCTGTATTAATTGTTTCAGAAGGAATTGAACCAATAACTAAGAAGATACTACCAGCGACAGTTAATGGTAGAATACTTAACATCCCCTCTTTTAACGCTATAATTCCTTTCATATTCACGAACTTCATAGTAAACTGAATAATTTTATCACTATTAATTTTTTTACTCATTCGTCTTTTCCCCTTTATATTCATCAATTAATTTAAGTGCAAAGTTTAATACTCCTTCACCATTCATAATCCCATAATCTGTCATTGGAATAACACCAACTGGTATCCCTTTTTTATCACAGATTTCGGTTGATTTCCCAATTGTATAAGCAACCTGTGGGCCAAGTAAAGCAACATCTACACCATCTACATTTCCTGCAATACTTCCTTGTGGACAAGCTTTAATATCTGTATCTAATCCTCTAGCCTTTGCTGCCTCTTCCATTTTTTTAACTAGAATCCCTGTAGACATACCAGCTGCACAAAACAAACGAATAACTACCATACTCTAATACCTCCTCTAGATTATTTTTATTATATAAATCTACTATCTTATAAATCTCTTTAACTCTCCTCCTAACAGGTAAATATTATTATTAATAAAATAATATTCACTTTCATTTGAATACATTTTATTTTCATATGAATATTATATCAATAATGAAAGCGGTGTCAACGAGTGATACTGTCGTGTAACATCAAAAAACACTACTAAGGATTAGTAATGTTGCGATAAATACGCTATTTTAGCTCAAAATAAAAGATATATTAATAATGTTGATACCTTTTTATAATTGCACATTTGTGCAATACCATATATCAAAATCACTGGATATCTTCAATTAAATATACTATTTATTTCATATGAAACTATTTAATTTACTTTTAAACGATTATATGCTATTCTATATATAATAAGGAGAGTGATTTCTATGTCAGATAGTGGGATTATTTTTAATATACAGAAGTTTAGTATTCATGATGGTCCTGGTATTCGTACCACAGTTTTTTTAAAAGGCTGTCCATTGCGCTGTATTTGGTGTTCAAATCCTGAATCACAAGCATTTGATATTGAGATTACTTGGGATAAAACAAAGTGTATACATTGTCTAAACTGTGTTCAGTCATGTTCTAATAATGCAATTAAGCATATTGATAATGCAATACATGTTGATAATAAAAAAGTCTCTGATTGTTTTAACGCCGTTAATACTTGTCCAACACATGCATTAAACTATGAGGGTGAGTATAAAAGTGTTAATGATATTGTATCTGTTTGTATGCAAGATCGCGATTTTTATGAAGAATCTAATGGCGGTGTTACCATTTCAGGTGGCGAGGGAATGGGGCAACCTGCATTTTTAAAAGTATTAGTGGAACATTTAAAAGCAGAAAATCTTCATGTAGCAATTGAAACTACTGGTTATGTTGCACCAACTATCTTCCAAGATTTAGCTCCCCGTTTTGATTTATTATTATTTGATATAAAGCATTATAACAGTAAAAAACATGAGCTAGGTACGAATGTTCCAAATGAACGCATTGTTGAGAATCTAAAATTGGCTGTTAATCATAATATAAACATCCTTCCAAGAATTCCTATTATCCCTAGCTTCAATGATTCTTTAGAAGACGCTAAAGGATTAGCAACCTTACTTATAGATGTTGGAATTAAAAGTGTTCAACTATTACCTTTTCATCAATTTGGTGAAAAGAAATATGAGTTATTACACATGTATTATAAATATAAAGATGTCAAAGCATTGTATCCTGAAGATTTAAAAGATTATCAACAAATATTTATTGATCAAGGATTGGATTGTTTCTTTTAAAAAATACCGAGAAATACGTAGTACGTATTCTTCGGTATTTTTATGTATCTTGGTTTATTTTCTTTACTACAACTTCATTTTGAAGTAAATACTCTTCACTTTCTTTTGGAATATCATTGTCTGTAATAACAGCATGTATTTCTTTAGCTTGTAATAAACTAACTATACCCTTTTGAGTAAACTTAGCAGATTCTGTTACAACTACTACTTTATCAGCTTGCTTAGCCATATCTCTTACTGCCACTGCACGCATATAGTCATTACCTGTAAAACCAGTTATCTTAGAAAAGCCATCAGCTCCAATAAATAATTTATCAACAAAAAATGCTTCTGCACACTTTCTAGTAATAGGTCCTACCATTACTTGTGATTCATTTTGATATTCGCCACCTAATACTATTGTTTTTGTTTTACTTACTTTACGAACATAATCAGCAATAAAAGCTGAGTTTGTAATTAAAGTAACATCTCTTTTTGTTTGTGCTATTTCTAGAGCCAATAATGCACAACAAGATCCCGATTCAATCATGATGGTTTCTCCATCCATAACCATATCTGTCGCTAATTTCGCTATTTCTTGCTTTGTATTATAGTTATAGGCTAATCGATTATTTATATCATCACTAGAGTTTAATACAGCATAACCGTGTTCTCTAACAATGATACCACTTCCTTCTAAGTGTCCTAAATCTTTACGAATTGTTACTTGTGATACCCCTAATAATTCAGATAATTTAGCCACTTCTATTTTTTTATGTTCTGATAATAAATCTAATATTTTAGTATGTCTATCTATCATATTTTCACCACTTTTCTTATTTAGAATAGCATATATTAATTTTATTAGCAACTATTCTTACTTTCATTTAATAATCAAATATATGTATTTCGAAATGTGTTCGTTAATTAATATGTTTCATTTTAAAAGGATAGCTAAAAGCTATCCCTTCTTATTATATATATTTGGCTGTTATTGACTCTTTGGAAGATAACAACCCTTTTGGTGTTCCTTCATACATAATCTCTCCACCTTCTGTTCCTCCATTTGGACCTAAATCAATAATCCAATCACTTCGACGAATAACATCTAAGTTATGTTCAATAACAATAATTGTATTTCCTCTTTCTACTAAAGCATCCATAATTTCAACAATCTTTGAAATATCTGACATATGTAATCCTGTTGTTGGCTCATCTAAGATATAAATATTCCCTTTAGTGTTTAGTTCTTTGGCTAATTTCAGTCTCTGACATTCTCCACCAGAAAGCGTATTTAATGGTTGGCCTAAAGTTAAATAGTCTAAACCAACTGTCACTAAGGCATCTAATTTCTTTACTATATCTTTTGCATCAAAAAATGTTCTTGCTTCATTAATTGTCATATCCATAATATCAACAATATTTTTTTGTTTATAAGTATATTGCAACACTTCTTTTTTATAACGAGTACCATCACATTCACTACACTTTATTTCCATTTTATCCATAAATGATAGATTAAGTTCAACGATTCCTGTTCCACCACAATGTTCACAACCACCATCAGAATTATAACTAAACAAACCCGCTTTTACATTATTAGTTACTGAGAATGTTTTTCTAATAGCGTCCATAATTCCTGAAAATGTTGCAGGATTAGAACGACTGTTTGTATGAACAGGACTTTGATCAATGAAAATAGATTCTGGATAATCTTTTACAAAAACTTTACTAACTAATGTGCTCTTACCAGAACCAGCCACACCTGTTACACAAGTTAAGATACCTTTTGGAATACGTAAACTAATATTTTTTAAGTTATGTAAGCTACTTTTTTTACTTTCAATAAAAGTTGTGCTACTTCTTGGATTCTCTTTTATTGTAGATTGCTTTGTTAGATATTCACCAGTAATTGTATTAGAATTTAATAATCCTTTGTAGTCACCAGTGTACATAATATTTCCACCACCAGTACCAGCTTTTGGTCCAACGTCAACAATATAATCTGCAATCTTAATTACATCTGGGTCGTGTTCTACAACTAAAACTGTATTTCCTTTGTCTCTAAGTTTCATCAACAAACCATTTAAACGATATACATCTCTAGGATGTAATCCTATACTTGGCTCATCGAAAATGTATAGCATCCCAGTTAAACTACTTGATAGATGTTTAACCATCTTAACTCTCTGTGATTCTCCTCCTGATAAAGAAGAAGTCTCTCTAGTTAATGTTAAATATCCTAAACCAATGTCACAAAGATTTTGAACACGTTGCATAATACTATCAACAATTGGTTTTGCCTCATCTATTTGTATTTGTGCTAAAATAGCATTTAACGTATCTAATTGCATAGCTGTAACATCATAAATAGAATAACCTTCAATTGTTGCAGCTAATACTTTTTCATTATATCGTTTACCTTTACAAGTTGGACATGTACAAGTTGTTGTATATTGTAACATTCGTTTTGTAGTGGTCTTACTTTTTTCTTTTTCAGTATTTACATAAGAACGCATAAATCTTGTTACTAATCCTTCATATGTTACATTTACTTTACTCATTTGGTGATTTATTAATACTTTTTGACTCTCTGCATACATTAACAGTTGGTATTCCTTTTCTGTATAATCCTTAATTTTCTTATCATTATCAAAGAAACCAGATTGTGTATATGTTTTTAAATAGTAAGAATCTGACGTAAAACCAGGTAATAAAATAGCCCCTTCATTTAATGATTTTTCTTTGTCTAATACTTCTTCCTCTTTCATTGTAATGATATTACCTACACCTTCGCAAGTTGGGCACATTCCTGAAGGATCATTAAAAGAAAAAGCATTTCCGTATCCAAGTTTTGGGTTACTAAAACGTGAAAATAGAAGTCTCAATAATGTATTAATATCTGTAACTGTACCTAATGTAGAACGACTATTTCCACCTAATCTTTTTTGATTAACTACAATAGCAGTAGATAAATTATGAATCTCATCAACTTCTGGTCTTTGATATCTTGGTAAATATAGTCTTGTAAAACTACTATAGGTTTCATTTAATTGTCTTCCAGCTTCTTGTGCAATTGTATCAAACACAATAGAAGATTTACCAGAACCTGATACACCAGTAAATATTGTTATCTTTCCTTTTGGGATTTGTAGACTAACATCTTTTAAATTGTTTTCTCTAGCATTAATAATTTCAATATAATCTGTATTCACTTATAACCCTCCTCTTTTGTATTGTTTGTTTTCCCATTTAGCAACGTATCCTCCTTTATCAGACAAATGGTTCTCCATTATATCAACTCAAAATAATAATTACAAGAATTATTTAATAAAAATTAAAGTAGTATTTGTTGATATTTTAAAGATTGTATCTGATGTATAAAATAGTATACCACCAAACATAAAGTCTGGTGGCAAAGTGGAGGGTTTTTATTATCTCCTTGTTTTCATAACTACTCCATTACATATATTTGATATGGGTCTACATCTTTTATCTTAACAGTATCCTTGATATCATAAACTATTTGACTTATTACATAATATCCATCATTAATATAGATTTCAAAAACATGACAGTCATAGTATATTTCTAATGCATACTGATGATTAAGAACTGGTGTCTTATTAATATTACAAACTTTCTCTGCAATTATGGAAACCTTCTCTCTATTACATACTAAACAATCATCTTGGATAGTAATAATGAAGTCACCAAAATTTAGAATACTACTTTCTTTCAATATTGTTTTCATTAAGAAAGGTTCTTGTAAATTACATTGATTCACTTCTTTTTTAAATTTATTTCGTATATTTGGATGCACTTCTTGATATATGTGTCCATTTTGACTTTTTAAAACTCTTGGAAAACTAAGCATTCCTACCCATTTTTCTTCAGGTATTGGTTCTCTCATTCGTAACCAGCCTATTACTACACGGCGATTTTCTTCATCAAGAAATGTTTGTGGCGCATAGAAATCTAATCCATAATCCATATATTCATAATTATCTTTTCGTGTTAGAGTACAACTTTCTTCATCAAATTCTACTTTCATATACACTGCATTACTAATAGGTTGAGGAGGGTGATTAATATTTTCCGGTGAAAAAACTAAATAGTATTTATTATCTAGATTAAAAATATCTGGGCACTCCCACATATCACCAATGGTTGCATCGATAAATCTATTCTTGTATTTAAAGTTAATACCATCTATGCTCTCATAAAATAATACTTCTCCATCATAGCCATTATCACTTGGTACTTTACTTCCTACAATCATATAAACATGATTATTTTTCCCTACCCACACTTTAGGGTCACGAGTATGTCGTATATCCCCTAAAGAATTATCTTTTATTACATCTACCACTAAGTGCTTATCTTCCTTATTATTAAAAGTAAATCCATCTTTAGATATAACTAATGATTGCGAAGCAATTAAATCATCGTCGCTATATTGGACATGAATATATTCAGGGTTTTCTTTCGCATATTTAATGGATGTATAATATATATACATTTTATCATTATAAGTAATTGCAGATCCTGAAAAACAACCATTCCGATCATAATCTTTAGATGGATATAGCGCTATTGGTAAATGTTGATAAGTTACTAAATCCTTACTAATCGCGTGCCCCCAATGCATCGTTCCCCATTTGCAGTCATATGGAAAATGTTGATAGAAAACATGATAATTTCCCTGGAAATATAATAGCCCATTTGGATCATTTATCCAATTTTGAGGAGCTGTTAAATGTAATTTTGGTCGCATGATAATCCTCCTTTTTTGTTATCTTATCACACTAAGATATAAAATAATTATCATTTTATTATTATGAAAATAAAAACTACAACTCTATATTAGATAGTGTTGTAGTTCTTTTATTATCCCATCATGTTAGGAATAACATCTAATTTCATATTATGTACTGCTTCTTTAATTCTTTCATATCTTTCTGCATCAATACCAAGTTTATCAATCTCCAATATATCCATTCGATCTTTCTCACGGTCTGAGCTTTCTTTAGCAGCTTTCACCATTTCTAAAGGATACATCCCAATATAATCTCCCTGTATCACTGTTCCCTGTATAATATAGTCTTTTACATTAACTCCTTCCATTGTTGCTTTCATTAAAGCATCATAACCAACCAGTTGTTTTATAGAAAAGTTTTTTTGAACAATATTCCCATCTTCTATTATAAAAGGAGCGAAGTTAACAGGTATATCATTTATAAATACCTCAAGTCCATAATCCTCATTGGATTTATTAATTTCTAAATACATGGAATCAAAATCTTTATTATAAAGTCCCTTTTTCTTTACATACTCTCTAATTATAGGCATATCTTCTAATGCGACAACTAAATCAACATCTGAATGTTTTCGCTTAGAATCATTACCTGAAACTACCCATGGAACAATTCCTCCAGCAACATATATTTTACCTTCTAATTCTTTTTCTTTCATTAATTCAAAAACAATGTTTTTAACACTTTCACAAGTAAATCCACTCATTTCTTATAACACCTCTTCTTTCTAAAATACAATGTATTGTTTTGGTATATTTGAATACAGAAGATTTTCCCTCAAACCTATTATAACATAATAAAATCCAAGTATAAAAACACTTGGATTTAGTAATTATCAAAATATTCTTGCAAGGCTTCTATATAGTCCCCCATATGATTACCATCTATGAATGCATGATGTGCTTGTACATTGAATGGTAACATAATTCTTCCATCTCGTTCATAAAATTTCCCCCAACTAAGACGAGGTGTTGTATCTCCTTTATTAAAAGACATGGTATGTGATAAATGAGTAAATGAAACTTTTGGAATACTCGATATATAAATTACATCACTTCGTCGTTCTTCATCCATAGGAAAATACTCTTTTTGTGATAGTGCTTTATCACGTGCTTTTTGAACAAATTCTTCTATCGTTCCATCTATATTAGTTGTAACAAATTTAAAGTATTTCATATCTGGCGCTACATATGTAAACGATGGATGTATCATATCATATAAAATAATTTTGTCATTAACATTACGATAACGAAAAGCTTCTACTTGATTCATTACAACTGTTACTGCATATGTCATCGCAAAAGAAAACGCTAATCCTTGTTCTTTCGTTTTCCTTTTAAAGTTTGTAATATCCAAATCACAGCCTATATGATAATGTCCATAGTATGCATTTTTAAAAAATAAATAATGTTCTTTTCTATCCCAAGTATCAATATTAATTTTTTTCATTTTATTCACCCTACCTTATTTTTCCTCATTATATCGTCAAAAATATATAAGTGAAAGTTGATTATGTATTATCTGTCCATTTTTTTATTATATTTTTGTATACTTATTTATAGTCAGATATATGATATAATTCAAACAAATGTGGTGTATAAAATGAAGAGACAAAAACGTACTATCTTAATTAATGATATAACTGGTTTTGGAAGATGTTCAATTGCAGCAATGTTACCAATTCTATCAGCGATGAAAATTCAAACTTCTTTTATTCCCACTGCTATTTTATCTACTAACACATATTTTAAGAATCACTATATGACTGACTACACGCAGGATATGGAAAAATATATTAAAACATATAAGGAATTAGACCTTTGTTTTGATAGTATTTGTAGTGGGTTTCTTGGTTCATCAAAACAAATCGATATTCTTATTGACTTTATGAAACATTTTAAAAAGAATGATACTTTCGTTTTAGTAGATCCCGTGATGGGGGATCAAGGACAAACCTATCCTCATATTACTAAGGAGATGTGTTCTAAGATACGTGATCTATTGAAGTATGCAGATATTATCACACCAAATCTAACCGAAATATCTATTTTATTAGAAAGAGCATTATCTAATAATTCTTCATTTGAAGAATTAAATGAAATGTGTCAAGAGATCTCGAAGCTAGGACCCAAAAAAATTGTTGTAACAGGAATTCCTCAAGAAAAAAATATTCTGAATTTCATTTATGAAAAGGATAAGGAACCTCAAATACTTGCGACACCAAAAATTGGTATTGATCGTTCTGGTGCAGGTGATGTTTTTAGTGCTATTATTATTGGCAGTTATATGCATGGTACTCCATTTTATCAATGTGTCGAAAAAGCAATCTCTTTTGTTTCCAAATGTATTAGCTATGCAGATGCTCTAGATTTACCATTTAATCATGGTTTATGTTTTGAAGAATTTTTAACAGAATTATAGGAGGCTATTATGACTATTTTATATACTTTATTAAATAACAGTTATATTGATATTGCGAATTTATCTTCAACCATTAATACATCTGTCTATATTAATATTACGAATCGTTGTTGTTGTCATTGTACTTTTTGTTTACGACAAACAAAGGAAATGATTGAAAGTAACTCTTTATGGTTAAAAAAAGAACCGACAACAAAAGATGTCATTACTGAATTACAAAAATATTCTATTTCTAATTTCAAGGAAATTGTTTTTTGTGGTTTTGGTGAACCACTTACCCGTATAAATGAAGTGATTACTATCGCTAAATACATTAAAGAAGTTTCTCCTACTCTACCAATCAGAGTTAATACAAATGGGTTATCTTCTAAAACTCATAATCAAGATATAACTCCTTTACTAGAGGGACTAATTGATACTATTTCCATTAGTTTAAATGCTCCAACAAAAGAAGAATATTATAAACTCACACAGAGTATCTATGGTATTGATTCCTTTGATGAAATGTTAGATTTCACAAAAAGGTGTAAGAAATATATTCCTACTGTTATCATGAGTGTAGTAGATATTATTGGTGAAGATAAAATAAAAGCATCACAAAAAATCTGCGATGATTTACATGTTATTTTAAAAGTACGCCCATTTGAAGAATAGTAAGATAAGAAGTTTTGTAGTATAATATGTAGGAGACTAATTAGAAAGTTAGGTATAAAAATGAAAAAGTTATTAATGACATTTCTTTTATTGGTATTAGCATTAAATCTCATGGGTTGTACTAATAATAAAGGTGAAGAAAGCAATGATACAAAAGAGCCTTCTTCAATCTCAGATAAAATGATTGAAGAGATGGAAGAATTTAGTAAAATGACCGCTACAACACTCTCTTTTAATTGGAAAAGTGGAAAAGATTATAAAACCTATATAACTGATATCTATAATGTTGATAATGGTACTGAACTTGTTATTACTATTAATGAGGATGATAGTATTAAAAAGATATCCTTTCATAATTCTGATGCTAGTGATGAGGAAACGCTATCCTCTATAACCTCACTAATTATCTGCATATTACAAAATAGTGCTTTTGATTTTACTGATGGTGAAATGCACGCTATTGGATATGGAATACAAACTGACGAAGGTACATTGGGAATGGAACCATATTCATTGGAACAAAGAAATTTTAAAGCAAGCTATTCTAGTGAACTTTCTGAGGATAATAAAAAAAGAGATTTAACATTTACTATAGAATTCACAAAAGAGCTCAAATAGAAATGAGCTCTTTTTATTACCATGTCATTTTTCTTACAGTTTCTTCATCAAAGTTTGTGTTGTCTTTATATCCACTTGCGAATACAGGCCTATTTACTATTTGCATTAACATATCTTTATCCCAATATTCAAAGAATTCAAATTCATTCTTCGATATCTTATGGTATTCTGGTATGTTAGCGAAACCAGTTAGTATCTCACAAGCATATATATTCTCTCCAAACATGCCAACTGAATACATTTGTCCCAACTTCTTTCGTTGGTATTTTTTTATATCCATTATATTATTTCAGGTCATCTTTCAATTTTAATAATGCTGCAAATGGTGAGTCTTCAACACTTTGTGTTTGTTGTTTCTTTTGTTCACGCATGTATTTATTAACATCATTTTTACGGGCACTATTTTGTCTTCCTTCTTTATCCTTTTTAAAGGCTTTCATAGATTGGCGATGTCCACATGTCTTACATACAAATAATTGTTTGTCATCTTTACCAACCAATTCCATTTTCTTATGACAATTAGGACAACGGGCATTTGTGACAATAGAAAGTGTTTCACGATAACGACACTCTCTATCAGAACAAATTAACATTTTCCCTCTTTTTCCGTTTACTTCTAACAATGGCTTTTGACATTCAGGACATTTTTTATTTGTCATATTATCATGCTTGAATTTTGCCTCACCAGTTTTAATTCCTTCTGTTATTTCTTCTGCATACTCACGTATCTCTTTTAAGAAAGCTTTTGGTGGTAATTTTCCTTGGGCAATTTTCCCTAAATCCAATTCCCATCGAGCTGTTAATTCTGGAGAACGCAAATCTTTAGGAACTAAAGATAGTAATTGTCTTCCTTTAGCAGTTACTCTAATATCTTTTCCACTTTTTTCAATTAAAAATATATTAAATAATTTTTCAATAATATCCGCCCTTGTCGCCACTGTCCCTAATCCACCAGTTTGCGTTAATGTAGCATTATATTCTTTATTTGAACTTTGCATATATTTTGCGGGATTCTCCATCGCTGATAACAAAGTAGCTTCATTGAAATATGGTGGAGGTGTTGTTTGTCCAGTGATTTTTTGAACATCTTGAACAGACAACGTATCTCCATTTTTTAATGGTGGTAATGTTTGTTCTTGCATATCATCTGTATCATCTTCATCCACATAATTCTCATATACAATTTTCCAACCTTTATTATGTTCTATTTTTCCTTTGGCTTTAAACTCTTCATTAGCTATTTTTCCAACTAATGATGTTTGTTCATACTCATAAGGGGGAAGAAGTACAGCTAGAAAGCGTTTAACAACTAAATCATAAATACGTCTTTCACCTTCATCAAAAGCTCCAATCATTGCTGGTTGTTCTGTTGGGATAATCGCATGATGATCACTAACTTTAGAATTATTAACAAAGTGTGATTTCTTTTGAATCGGTTTCTTTAATATTTGGTGAATAGCGTTATCATAATAACCACCTAGACTTGCCTCTAATCGTTCTTTTAATGTTGGAACAATATCATCTGTTAAATAACGAGAATCTGTACGTGGATATGTTAGGACTTTATGGTATTCATATAATCCTTGCATAATTGATAGTGTATCCTTGGCCGAGTAATTATATAACTTATTTGCATCTCTTTGTAATTCTGTTAGATCATATAATTGCGGTGCATATGTCTTCTTCATTGTTTTTTTAACACTTGTTACTTTTAAAGATTGATTAGCTAATGTATCGATGATGGAATCAATTCTGTTTTCATCAAAAACACTAGATTCATTTTTTGATGATACAAAGCGCCAATTAATATCTTTAGCTAAAACTTTTAATCCATAATACGTTCTTGGTACAAAATTTTGTATTTCTTCTTGTCGATGATTAATAATCGCTACAGTTGGTGTTTGAACACGTCCACAAGCTAATTGGGCATTATGTTTACAAGTCAGTGCTCTAGTTGCATTGATTCCTACTATCCAATCGGCTTCAGCACGAGCCTTTGCACTATTATAAAGATTATAATACTCTTTGGCATCTTTTAAATGTTTAAATCCATCTTTAATAGCTTTGTCTGTAACAGAGGATATCCATAGACGTTTTAAAGGCTTTTTAATTCCTGATTTATCTATAATCCAACGGGCTACTAATTCACCTTCTCTACCTGCATCTGTCGCAATAACAATACTTTTAACATCTGAACGACTCATTTGTTTTTTTACTGCATTGTATTGTTTTCCAGTTTGTTTGATAACGACTAAAGATAAACGATCTGGCATAATTGGTAAATCTTCTAAATCCCAGCTCTTATATCGTTTATCATATTTTTCTGGATCTGCCAATGTTACTAAATGACCTAAAGCCCAAGTAACAATATATTGTGGTCCTTCTAATGCGCCATCTAATTTTTTAGAACAATTTAGCACACGAGCTATATCTCGTCCTACTGATGGTTTTTCCGCTAATACTAATGTTTTTGACATTATTATTTCCTCATTTCCTTCATTTTTTCATCCTGCATTATATTTTTAATGTACAAATTAATTTCTTTATTTGTGAAGTGATTTAGTACTTCTTTTATTCGATTATCATGTAACTTCTCTAATAATGGAAAATACTGTTCCATATCATACGCTATCACCATCCAGGAATAGTGAAAGAAACTCATAAATAAAGAATTATCAATAGTCGCATAATACTCTTCTAAATCATTATTTTCTTTTATTAAATATGAATCTTTTAACATATCTGAAAAGAAGGGTAAAGGTGTTTCAACTTCCATTGTCCATATCTCATCAGCAGTAAAATATATTGCTGCATATAACTGTAAGATTAATACAATGTTTTCAATATCTTTATCCAATAGTATTTCTTTGTCTATAATAGCTCTTAACTTATTTCCTAGAACAGCTATAACAAATGGTGTTACATGCCATAAAGTTCCTTGATGTTCAATATTTTTTCCAATATTACTTTGCGCTTTATTGGCTACTTCGCTATCATCATCAAATAAATCTTCTATCCATTCAGGAAATCTATTTCCACGTTCATATGGTCCTGAAATATAATCCCAAGGAATATCATCAATACTAATATTTTTCATATAATAAATACTATTTTCAGTCATAATTTTCCCCACTTCTCTTGCTTACTTATTGTAACATACAAATCTTATATCACAAAAAAATAACTATATTTAAATTAAAAACTAGAACCTTTGTCCTAGTTTGAAATCCTAATTTAATATCGCAATTCCTATATTTAAGTATGTCGCAAATATTATCCATACCATATATGGATATAAAAGATAAGCTGCTACTTTCAAAGTTTTATTAAATATTTTAATAGTTAATAAAACTAATATATCTAGTACAATAATAATAATTACACTTCCCCATAATGAGTGTAAATTAAAGAAAACAATGCTCCAAGTAAAATTAAATAGTAACTGCGTATTATAAAGAGAAAGTGCCCTATCTTTTTCTTCACCGCTTTCTTGGTCATATATAATATAGGAAGCAATACCCATACAAGCATATAAGATTGGCCATACTACTCCAAATAGCCAACCAGGTGGCGCTAATGGTGGTAACACTAAACTAGTATAAAATGATCTTGTATCCCCTGTCAAAAATCCGCTTATTGCCCCAACTGCTTCGGCAATAAAAATACTTATTAAAAGTCCTTTCCAATGTTGTTTTATATATGTGAACATCATATCACCTCTATTATTAGTATATAATAATGAAACATATTTTATTCTTCATTAATTCATCTATTATAAGGTATACTATAAAAGAAAGGAAATATAACAATGAAAGATTTACATACCTTATACACGCCTATTACTGCAAAACCTTCATTATGTGATGATATGTATCAAGAATTCTTACCTTCTAATATACTTAAACCATATATAGTATGTTATTGGGGAAATGAGAATATCGTTACAGAAAAAGATACATTAATAGAAACCAATTTTGTAATTCCCCAAGCTTGTATCGATTTAATTGTTCAATATAACCATGAAGATAATAGTATATATGCATTTTTAACAACAATTCAAGAAAGCGCCTTCTGGGGACACCGTGATTGTGAAAATCAAAAAATCTCTCGTTTCGCAATTCGCTTTTATGGATGGAGTGCACATTTGTTTTTCAATACTTCAATGAAAAATACAAATAAAGAAATGTATATGATGCATTCCCCTTTTCCAGAATGGATAAATATTGTTACTAAAGCTTCCTATTTAACAACTATGCCAGAACGTATTAAATTAATTGAAGAATATTTACTATCCTATATTTCTAACATTAATTTTGATATAAATTTATACCATGCATTACATACTATTTTATCTAATAAAGGAACGCTCTCTATAGAACAAATCTGTACGAATATAGCCATTGGTAAGCGCCAATTAGAACGTATTTTTAGTCAAAAAATTGGTATTTCTATCAAGGCTTTCTCAGGTATTATTCGTTATCAAAACTTATGGAAAGATATTGCAATGCAAGAAGTATTTCCATTATTAGATTTAGTATCTACATATAATTTTAGTGATTCAGCACATCTATTAAACACCTTTAGAAAGTATCATGGTGTATACCCTCATGAAGCAAAAGAACTTCTTGGTGAAGTATTAATATTAACAGATAAAATATCAGCTAAAGAGTATGAAAAAATATGTATCAAGACAAAAGGATTACCTCAATGGGAAATGAAAATGAAAAATAATGTAATACTTTGTCTTCCTAAAAAGAGTGACTGACATGTCGCTTTTTTTCAATACATTATAATTTTAATATGTTATTTTAAAACTATAAAATAATAAGTCAGGAGATTATACAATGGCATTAAGTATGTATATTAATTTCAATGGAAATTGTCGCGATGCAGTACAATTTTATAGCAAAGTATTCAATCAACCAGAACCCTATTTTCTTACCTATAAAGAAGGAAATACTACGGTTGATAAAAATGTCAAGATGACAAAAGAAATGGAAGAATCTATCATGCACACTAGTTTACATATTGGTGGAACAGAAGTTTTTTTCTCTGATATGCCTAGCAATTTTAATTTTAGTAGAGGTAATAGTATGAGTATTGCAGTATTTTATGAAAATGTAGATGAAGCAAAAAAGATTTTTAATTCCTTAAGTAAAGATGGCAAAATTTTTGTTCCTTTACATTTATTACCAAACAAAACTTATTACGGATTGGTTGTTGATAAATTTGATATTTCATGGACAATTCAGGTCTAAAAAAAGAATATAAGAACATTAACATGTTCCTATATTCTTTTTATATATCCATTTCCATCCAAGTATCACCTTCAATAAACCAAAACTTTTCATATACTGGTCGTCCCATTTTTGAAGCCCCTAACCATAGTTTCTTAACATTTCTACTTTTAGCCTCTTCAACTAATTTATTTAATAATTTTTTCGCTAACCCTTGTCCACGATATGCATCTTTTGTATACACATTTGTGATATATCCTTTTACTCCACTAATATTAGAATAAGAGGGAGGTAATTCATAAAATATAATTCCCGCTGTCGCTACAATTTCCTTGTTATCCTCAATGACCCATTGAACTAATGTTTGATCATCAAATCGTTTATTAAAAAACTTGATTAATCCGTCATTTATATCCTCATTAGGAGTTCCTCCTTCATCAATGAGTTGTGTTTTACGCATCTCCATTAATATAGGGATATCTTTTTTATTTGTCTTTCGAAATTCCATTTTCGCTCCTCCTCATATAGAATAGTATATCACCTTCTATATATAAAGAGTCCTTTTTATTTTTAATATTACGAAGATAAAATTTATTACATAGTATCAAAATACTATTACTACGTCTTTTCCAATACGAATATAAGATGTATATAGTCACAATACTTCCAGCAATAATTGCCCATATCATATCTGTCAAGGAATCGTGTACTCCTTGTGTATAATGATTTATACAATCATAGTTAAATACAACTAATAATATATACTCATATACTTCCCAAAGCACGGCAATACTCATATTAATAGCATTAATAAAAACAATAAATAACGATAAATCTCTTCTACTAGAAAAACGATTGCTTTGGCGAAGATAAAAAAATAATATTATTGCGAAAAGCATAGCTAGAAAACCACTTAAGAAATGAAGAATTTTATCATATCCAACATAAGAATATCCGCGAAACCCACTTCCTATTAAACTCGCAAAATAGGTAAATCCTATCCAAATGATATATATTTCATATACTTTTCGTAAATGGAATATGCGAAAAGCTAGTGGTACAATACATGGTGTAATCATTGCGACTGCAGTCATCATAATACCATATGTACTACCTTCGCTTATATTATAATAGAAACTAATAATTAGGGATATTGCGTAAATACCAATAAGAACATATAAGATGTTCTTCAACTTCTTATCACTTATCTGATTCATATGACA
This sequence comes from Coprobacillaceae bacterium, assembly GCA_047973105.1. GTDB lineage: Bacteria > Bacillota_I > Bacilli_A > Erysipelotrichales > Coprobacillaceae > CAKVJS01. The sequence goes on from JBKEBJ010000329.1 coordinate 18,247, forward strand.
CTCCATTTCTTTCCCTAAAAAATAAAGAGGGACTTTCATCCCTCCTAAAAAACCATCTCATAATCCCCTAGTATTTCCTCTACGTATATTATACTACATTTTTTTAAATATAACATTATTCATTGTATAATTTGTCGATAATTGCTCGATTTATTTTCCAAACACTATCTTCAGTATTACTGACTAATGTAATTAAGATATCTCTTTCATTATCATATCCAGAGATAAAGGAAATGCCTGGTTTACTCCCCTGAAAATAAGGAACGTATCGATTATTTATATTACGTATCCAAACCCCATATCCATAATTACCTTCTGGTACTTTAGAAGTTATCATCTTCTCAACCATATCTAAACTAATTACTTTTCCTAAAAATAATCCTTTCCAAAACTTTTCTACATCAATAGAAGTTGTAAAAGCCCCACCATCACCAACTCCTTTAGCAGTAGAACTATATATGTTGGTATAATATTCTTTACGCTTTTCATCATAAATATATACATTTGCGCAATTCGCAGGTAAACGATCATACTCACAATACATCGTGTCTAACATATTACATGGTATAAATATTTCGTTTTTCAAATACACATCAAATGGTTGTCTCGTTATAAATTCAATGATTAACCCTAGCACTACAAAACCTGTATTATTATATTCAAACCTTTGACCTTTAGGGTACTTCATTGGCATATCAATAAATAATGGAATCATATCTTTGGAAGTACGAATTTTATAGTTTGGATAATCTACAAATAAATCTGCGTAATCAGTAACAACTTCTTCATCGCAATAATCAGGGATACCTGATGTATGTGTTAATAATTGATGAATCGTAATATCTGGATCTATTTGATGTAAATCAAAGTCAAGAACTTCTTTGATTGTTGTATCAAAATTTAATTTTCCTTCTTCAATTAGTTTTAAAATACCTACTGCAACAAAAGCTTTACCTGCTGAAGCAGTTGGAAATTTAGTATCTAATCTATTCCTTCTCTTATTAGGCATATCTGCATATCCTAAGGCTTTATTATATATACTTTTAGTACCATTTTTTATTGTGATAACGCCAGAATAGTTTTCTGGTATTAATTTTTTAATATCCATTTTTTTCTCCTACTTACTTGTTTTCTTATGATATCGATAGGATGGATGAAACAACATTGTTGGTTCATAATATTCATCACCAATATAATGAAATCCTAATCGCTCTAATACAATTTTTGAACTACTATTATTTGGGTTATGACCTGCAAATATATCCTTAGCCTTTACTATATTAAAGGCATAATCAATAACTGCCTTTGCAGCTTCTGGACCTAATCCTTTTCCCCAGTACGCACTTCTTAAATGAAAACCAATCTCATAGATTTGATTTTCTAGTTGATATGGTCTAAGACCACAACAACCAATAAATTCTTCAGATTCAATATCGAAAATAGGCCAATATTGTACATTGTACTGCTTTTGATTATCTATTTCTTTAGAAAGTTTTTCCTCTATTTGACTATTAGAAAATTTTCCTGTTGCAGAAATATATTTGGTGACTTCAGGACTACCCCATAATAATTGTGCTAGCTTAATATCTTCTTTTTTCCACAATGAGAATCCAATTCGTTTAGTCCTCATAAAATACGTTCTCATATAGACATCCTCATCACCCCTCAATTTGTATTGAGTACATTATACCATAGTTCTATTTCTTTTAATAAAAAATAGAGATGAATAATCATCCCTACTTACTGAACATTTCTTCTTCTTTTAACATCCAATCAATAGCCTCTAGTACCCCTTGGTCGTCATTACTAGCAATGGTATAGTTGGCTACTTCCTTAATTGTATCTTTTGCATTTTCTACCGCAAAACCATAAGTCACATGTTCTA
>JBKEBJ010000353.1:0-1783 GCA_047973105.1 Coprobacillaceae bacterium
GAAAGATAATGAAATTTGGGTAAATGAAACAATAATAAAAATCAGAGAAAAAATCAGTTGGGTTAGTGATACGAATCAAGATAAAATTCCATATACTACTGATGAAAAAGGTGACTATGATGACCGTTCTGATAAAACTAAAGATTTCCGAATTGATGATGGAATAAACTGGTGGACAAATGGTTTTTGGGGTGGCATAATGTGGCTACTTTATCAAGACACTAAGGAAGAAAAATATATTGATTACGCTAGACGATGTGAACATAAACTAGAAAAATGTTTTGATGATTATACAGGGTTACACCATGATTTGGGTTTTATGTATCATCTTACATCAACTCAAAATTATAAATTTACAAATGATGAAAGAGCATGGAAAAATGCTATGCACGCTGCAAATCTTTTGGCAGGTAGATTTAATCCAGTAGGTAAATTTATACGTGCATGGAATGACTTAGATGAAGGAGATACAAGAGGATGGGCAATAATAGATTGCATGATGAATATTTCTCTTTTATATTGGGCAACTGAAGAAAGTGCGGACCCTAGGTTTAAACAAATAGCAATGATACACGCAGATAAAGTTTTGGAACATTTTATTAGACCAGATGGTTCTGTAAAACATATAGTTGAGTTTAATCCGGAAACAGGGGAAGAAGTTACAGACTATGGCGGTCAAGGTTATGAAAAGGGTTCTTCTTGGACAAGAGGTCAAGGTTGGGCTGTATATGGTTTTGTTATAAGTTATATTCGTACAAATAAACAAGAATATTTAGATGCCGCTAAAAGAGTTGCTCATTATTGTATAGCAAACTTAGGAGAAGACGGAATTGTTCCTGTGGACTATAGACAGCCAGTAGAACCGGCAGTAGAAGATTCTTGTGGTGCATTAATAATTGCAAATGGATTAATTGAGATTTCGAGATGTGTACCAGTATTAGAAAAAGATTTATATTTAAACGCTGCAATTAAAATTTTAAAGGCAATTGAACAAAATAGGGCAGATTGGAGTACTGATTGTGATGCAATTGTACAAAATTGTACAGGAGCATATCATTCAGAAAACAGTATTCATATAACAATGAATTATGCAGACTATTATTTTGTTGAAGCAATTTATAAGTTAGCTGGAGAAGAAAATTTATTTTGGTAAATAAAGGAGATATTATGAAAATACAAAACCCAATACTAAGAGGTTTTCATCCAGATGCCTCAATTATTAGAGTTGAAAATGATTATTATATAGCGACATCAACTTTTGAATGGTGGCCGGGTGTTCGTATACATCATTCAAAAGACTTAGTTAATTGGAAGTTAATCGAATATCCTTTAAATAGAGTTTCACAATTAGACTTAAAAGGTGTAGGACCATCACAAGGTATTTGGGCACCATGCCTAACATATCATGACGGGGTGTATTATTTAATATTTACAATTGTACGCTCGTTTTATTGTAGCATGTATGATACAGCTAATTACTTAGTTACAACAGAAAACATTCATGGTCCATGGTCTGAACCGACACCATTAAATAACTTTGGCTTTGACCCATCATTATTTCACGATGATGACGGTAGAAAATTTATGGTTAGTATGGTAACAGACCACAGAATACCTAAAAAATATAAAGGTAGAATTATATTACAAGAGTATGACCATGTTAATAAAAAACTAATTGGAGATGCTAAAGATATATATAGTGGGCAAGATATATTTTTAGAAGGGCCTCATATTTTTAAAAGAAATGGATATTATTATTTATTCTGTGCCGACACTGGAACAG
>JBKEBJ010000261.1:0-2382 GCA_047973105.1 Coprobacillaceae bacterium
GAAGGAATGGATCGTTTTGTATGTCGAAAAGCTTTAGTGGCCGATTTTGAAGCGGATGGGGTTGTTGATCATATTGAGACACATATGCATCAAGTTGGGCATTCTGAGCGAAGTGGTGTTATTGTTGAACCATATTTATCAAAACAATGGTTTGTTAAAATGGAACCTTTAGCGAAAGCGGCTTTAGAAAATCAAACAAAAGATAGTAAAGTTAATTTTGTACCTGAACGATTTGAAAAAATATTTAAACAATGGATGGAAAATATTGAAGATTGGTGTATCTCTCGTCAATTATGGTGGGGACATCAAGTACCTGCATGGTATCACAAGGAAACTGGTGAAGTATATGTTGGAAAAGAAGCGCCTAAAGATATTGAAAATTGGAAACAAGATGAAGATGTATTAGATACTTGGTTCTCAAGTGCCTTATGGCCATTTTCAACTTTGGATTGGCCAAATACAGAGAGTGAATTATTTAAAAGATATTTTCCAACTAATACATTAGTAACTGGTTATGATATTATTTTCTTCTGGGTAAGTCGAATGATTTTCCAATCCTTAGAATTTACGGACCAAAGACCATTTAAAGATGTTTTAATTCATGGTTTAATCCGAGATGACCAAGGAAGAAAAATGTCTAAGTCTTTAGGTAATGGAGTCGATCCAATGGATGTTATTGATCAATATGGAGCAGACACATTACGCTATTTCTTAACAACAAATTCTTCTCCAGGAATGGATTTACGATATGCACCAGAGAAATTAGAATCAACATGGAACTTCATTAATAAAATTTGGAATTCCACTCGCTTTGTTCATATGCATATGGATGAAAATATGAAATATCAAGATTTATCTTTTACGAATTTAAATCTTTGTGATCAATGGATTTTAAATCGTTTAAATGAAGTCATTAAAGAAGTTGATATGAATATGGATAAATTTGAGTTTGTTAATGTTGGGACAGAATTATATCATTTTATATGGTATGATTTTTGTTCTTGGTATATCGAGTTATCTAAAGTACATTTACAAAGTGACAATGCAATGGAAAAAGAAGCAAGTTTACATACATTAATTTATGTATTACATGCAATTGTACGTATGTTACATCCATTTATGCCATTTGTAACTGAAGAAATCTACCAAACATTACCACATGATGAAGAATCTATTTGTATTGCTAGTTGGCCAAAAGTAAATCCAGAATTTAACTTCTCTAGTATTAATGAACAATTTACATATCTTATGGATATTGTTAAAGGAATTCGTGAAATTCGTGCTAACTATACAATTAAAAATGCAATTGAGGTAGCGTATAGCGTAGAAACAAAAAATAGCTCTTTAGAAAGCCTTTTAGATACTTGTCAACCATACATCCAAAAGTTATGTAACGCTACATGTGTGGGTTATAATATTGATACGAGTGGTGAAGTAGCTAATATTACTATTAAAGGAGGTAACTCTCTATTAATAGAATTAGGTGATTATATTGATAAGGATGCTGAAATAGAGAAATTGAAAACAGAATTAAAGAAATTAGAAGGTGAAATTAAACGTTGCGAAAATATGCTTTCTAATCAAAACTTTGTATCTAAAGCACCACCACAAAAAATCGAATTAGAAAAACAGAAACTAGAAGATTATAAATCAAAGTTTGATGCAGTAAATGAAAAGCTAAAAACTATCTAGAATAATGTTTGAAATAAGTAAAAGGATAATGTAGTATTTTACATTATCTTTTTGTTTATGTATGTTAACTATTGATAAAGTTATATGTTGACTTGGACACGGTGTCGCATTATATAATTATATATGACTTATTTATTAAAAGAAGGTGATAATATTATGCAGAAATCAATTAATGAAATGGCCCAATACATAAAAAATATACTACCTACAAATATTGAAGAAACGTATACAGTTAAATCTATGTTTCAAAAGATTTCTAGTGAAAAAGATATTCAAAGGGGCGTTCTTGCATTTCGGGATTTTTTATATGTAGTTTGTGATCGGATGATTGTGGATGGCAGTATATATGAAAAAAATCCTAAAAGTACTAACAAAGATATCGCTCATCCTAGTTTACCAAAGAGTTATCCATTTTTAAATAATGTCAAAAGTATATTGTTTACAATTGGATATTGTGGAGACCTTGTCAAAGACAATACTGTAATATTAATTAACAACCTACAAGATTTTACTAAAGTCATAGGTGTAGATGGACAAGAAATGAAAGCGAAAATATCATTTCCAAAAGTAATGGAAGTTTTACGGTTCTTGGATTCTTGTGGTATTAGATTTGGTGGTATTGATTTAGATATACAAAAACATAACATATCAAATATCGAATCACTAGAAATTTCATATCCAGATAATTCT
>JBKEBJ010000454.1:0-5890 GCA_047973105.1 Coprobacillaceae bacterium
AGTAAGATGTTCTAATTCTTCCATATTTCTTTTAATATATTCATTTGTTGAATCTATTTCTTGAAATTCTATAAACTTCATATTATCCAATAGCGAATGTTAATTCTGCTTTAACAGCAACTTTACCATTAACTTTAGCTACTGCTTCACCAATTCCAATATTGGCCTTTTGTTTAATTAAGACACATTCTAATTCCACAACATCACCAGGAACTACTTTTTGTCTAATTTTACATTTATTGATTCCACCAAAGAAAACAAGTTTTCCTTTGTTTTCTGGTTTTGATAAAATCGCAATACACCCTACTTGTGCTAATGCCTCTATAATTAATACACCTGGCATAACATGAAACTCAGGAAAGTGACCCATAAATTGCATTTCATTAACACTTACGCATTTAATCCCTCTAGCCCATTCTCCTGGTACATAATCTGTAATCTTATCTACTAAGGCGAAAGGATAACGATGGGGATTGATTTCTTGTATTTGATTACTATTTAGTTCCATACTTATTCTCCTTTAAATTTCTTAAAGATAACGGTAGCATTATGTCCACCAAAACCTAATGAATTACTCATTGCATATGTGATGTCTTGATTTCTTCCAACATTAGGAACGATGTCTAAATCACATTCTGGATCTGGTGTTTTATAATTGATTGTTGCTGGAATGAAACCATCCTCAATTGATTTAACACAAATAACACCTTCAACGCCACCAGCTGCACCTAGTAAATGTCCAGTCATTGATTTTGTTGACGACATTGCGACTGTTTTAGCAGCTTCTTTAAGGGCAGTTTTTACAGCCATTGTTTCGAATTTATCATTTAATGGTGTTGATGTCCCATGGGCATTGATATAATCAATATCTTCTGGTTTAAGATTTGCATCATCCATCGCACCAACCATTGCACGAGCACCACCTTCTCCATCGCTTGCTGGAGCAGTAATATGATATGCATCACAACTAGCTCCATATCCAACTACTTCTGCATAGATATGTGCTCCACGTGCTTTTGCATGTTCATACTCTTCAATGATAAGCATTCCTGCTCCTTCACCCATTACAAAACCATCACGGTTTGCATCAAAAGGAATAGAGGCACTATTAGGGTCTGTGTTCTCACTTAATGCTTTCATAGAAGTAAATCCACCAATTCCTAAAGGAGTAATTGTAGCTTCTGTTCCACCACAAATCATAACTTCTGAATATCCATCACGAATATTTCTAAACGCATCACCAATAGCGTTTGTTCCACCAGCACAAGCCGTTACCGGACATGTACACATTCCTTTAGCACCTAATTCTATAGCTACATTACCAGCTGCTAAATTCGCAATACACATTGGTACATAGAAAGGAGATACACGATCATGTCCTTTATTTAATGCTTTTTGATGTTCTTTTTCAATAGTTCCAAGTCCACCCATACCGCTAGATAGAATAACCCCAAAACGTGTTGCATCGATAGTATTAATATCTATTTTAGAATCTTTAAAAGCTTCTTTAGCCGCAACCATTGCGAATTGTGTATAACGATCCATTTTTCTAGCTGCTTTTTTATCAATATAATCTGCCGGATTAAAGTTCTTTACTTCTCCCGCTACTTTTACTTTCATTTCTGATGTATCATATAATGTTATGTTATCAATTCCACATACACCGTCTTTTACGCTTTTCCACGTTTCAGAGACATTATTACCAATTGGTGTAATAGCTCCCAAACCTGTTACAACAACTCTTCTTTTTTCCATGGTCTTCCTCCTACATTGCCATTCCGCCAGCAACACTAATTGTTTGGCCAGTAATATATCTTGCATCATCACTAGCTAAGAACAATACAGTATTAGCGACATCTTCGATTTCACCTAAATATCCTAATGGAATTTGTGTTAATAAGTTAGCTTTAATATCATCTGGTAGCACATCTGTCATATCTGTTCTAATGAACCCTGGAGCAACCGCATTAACAGTAACACCTCTGGTTCCTAACTCTCTAGCCAATGATCTTGTCATACCCATAATACCAGCTTTACTAGCACAGTAATTTGTTTGACCTGCATTACCAATTAATCCAACAACAGAGGCCATAGAAATAATACGTCCATATTTTTGTTTCATCATAAGTTTAGAAACTGTTTTCATACAATTCCATGTCCCTTTTAAATTAACATCAATAACTGCATCAAAATCTGCTTCTTTCATACGAATGATTAAGTTATCTTTTGTAATTCCAGCATTATTAACTAAAACATCAATACGTCCGAACTCTTTAACTACTGCTTTCATCATGGCATCTGTTTCTTCAAATGAAGCAACATTTGCTTGTACTAACATTGCTTCAACACCTAATGCTTTTACTTCTTTTAATGTTTCTTCTGCGATTTCTTTGTTGTTTCCAAAGTCAACATAGTTGATAGCGATATTCGCTCCTGCTTTAGCTAATGTTAAACATACTTCTTTTCCAATTCCTTGACTTCCACCTGTTACTAAAGCTATCTTATCTTTTAGTTTCATCGTTATCCCTTAATCCCTTCTATTGTTTTTTCTAAAGATTCTTTATCTTCTACTTGATATATATTTACTTCTTTAGTAATCTTCTTAACAAAACCACTTAATACTTTACCAGGTCCAATTTCAATAATAGTATCCACGCCTTGATCTAACATATAACGAATACTATCTTCAAAATATACAGATGACATTACTTGTTTTTCTAACATATCAGCGACTGTATTTGGTGTTTCTAATTCTTTCGCTGTGCTATTAAAGATAACTGGTGTTTCCATAGAGTTAAATGTTATCTCTTTAAATTTATCATGTAATTCTTTAGATGCTGGTTCTAGCAGCTTTGTATGAAATGGTCCACTAGTATTTAAAGGAATAGCTCGACGAGCTCCTTTTTCTTTTGCTAGTTCACTTGCTTTATCAACTGCTTTAGCTTCTCCACCAATAACTAATTGTCCAGGACAATTATAATTAGCGATTTGAACAACACCATCTGCTTCTGCTTCATTGATTGCCTCTTGTAATAGTTCACGATCTAATCCTATCACGGCAACCATTTTACTGTCTAAACCTGTGGCTGCTCTTTCCATTGCTTGTCCTCTAAATCGAACTAAAGAAATAGCTGTTTGTTCGTCAAAGACATTAGCACATTGTAAGGCAGAATACTCACCTAAACTTAAACCACAAACATAATTAGGTTCTATCCCATTTTGTTTTAATAGCTTAGTAGCTGCAATTGCAGTCGCTACCATACAAGGTTGTGTATTAGTTGTTTTTGATAATTCTTCAATAGGTCCTTCAAAGCAAAGCTTTTTAATATCTATATCTAAATCAATAGCATCAAACACTTCCTTTGCTTCTGGATAGTTATCATAAAATGATTTACCCATTCCTACTACTTGACTTCCTTGACCAGCATATATAAATCCTATTTTCATGAATTACACTCCTCCATTAATTCTGCAATTAACTCTTTTACAGAAACAATTTTTGTATTACGGAACCCATTTGTCCCACTAAATACTAATCCTTCATCTAAATTTCCTCTAGCAGCTTCTATTAAAGCCCCTGTGATACAATATTGTGTTGTTTTAGGATCACATGGAATTAAACAGTTATAACATTTCTTAATACGAATTTTTTCACCATTAGCTAGCTTTTCAGTTAATGGCGTTTTAATCGCTCTTCCTGGCATTCCTACTGGAGATCCTACTAATTCGATATCTTCTTGATGGCTATTAACAAAGGCCTCTTTATAAGCATCACTCGCATCACATTCATGTGTTGCGATGAAACGTGTTGCCATTTGTACACCACTAGCCCCTAAATCTAAATATTTCTTGATGTCTTTTCCAGTAAACACTCCTCCAGCAACAAATACTGGAATTTTTTGTTTATACTTTTCAACATATGGTTCAACTACTTTTAATACATCTGTTAATATATCTGAAAGTTTTTGTGTTGCTTGATCTAAAATATCTTGTTTTTTAAATCCTAGATGCCCTCCTGCATCACTACCTTCAATAACAATAAAATCAGGGGCTCTATCATACTTTCGATCCCATGTTCTAAGAATTAAGTTCGCTGCTTTACTACTAGAAACAATTGGCGCAATTTTAATCTTAGTATTTTCTACATATTTAGGTAGATTTAAAGGTAATCCTGCTCCTGAAATAATAGCATCTACACCAGACTTAATTGATTGTTCTACCATCTTAGCGTAATCTTTAATCGCTACCATTACATTAACCGCAACAATTCCTTTTCCCATCGCAATTTCTTTTGCTTTGACAATTTCATTTTTTAATTCTCGAAGGTTTGCTTTCATTGCATCTGTTTTAAAATCTGGTGCACGATATCCTGGATGAGCCGTTGATATAACGCCCATTCCACCTTCCAATGCAACATGTCCTGCTAAGTTTCCTAAAGAAACTCCAACACCCATTCCACCTTGAATAATTGGGACATCCATTGTTAATTCTCCAATATTTATTTTTCCCATAACTATACCTCACTAGAAAGCATTTTATAAGCTTCTTGATATTCATTAAAGATATTTTCAATAATTGTTTTTACAGGTAATACTTCTTTTGACATACCTGAAACTTGTCCAGCCATTAGGGAACCATTATCTGTGTCACCTTCTAATACGGCTTTTCTTAAAGAACCTAGTGTATATTCTTCTAGTTCTTCCATAGAAGCGCCTTCTTTTTCTCTTTTTACATATGTTTTGGCCATTTTATTTTTAATTATACGAACTGGTGTTCCATTAATTCTTCCAGTAACCGTTGTGTCTGTATCTTTAGCTTTTATTACTGCATTCTTATAATTATCATGAATTGGACACTCAATACTCGCTAATAAACAAGTCCCAATTTGAGCTCCACAGGCTCCTAATGCATAAGCAGCTAATAATTGTCTACCTGAAGCAATACCACCAGCAGCAACAACTGGAATATTTACTGCATCCACTACTTGTGGTACTAATGCCATTGTTGTTAAATCTCCAATATGTCCACCAGCTTCTGCTCCTTCAACAATCACGCCATCAGCACCTGCACGTTCCATACGTTTAGCTAATGCAACAGAAGGTACTACTGGCAATACTACTGTTATACCAGCTTCTTTCCATTTAGCGATGTATTGTCCAGGATTTCCTGCTCCTGTTGTTACTATAGGAACTTTTTCATCAATGACTAATTGTGCCATCTCCTCGGCATAGGTATTTATTAACATAATATTGACACCAAAAGGTTTATCTGTAAGACTTCTACAGATTTCAATATTCTTTTTTAATGTTGCCGTGTCCATTCCACCTGCCCCAATTAGTCCTAATGCTCCAGCATTCGATACACTTGCTGCAAATTCACCAGTTGCAATGTTTGCCATCCCACCTTGTATTAATGGATACTTTGTATTCAACAATTCGTTTAATTTCATAATTTAGCTCCTTTTACCATTCTAATAGTGTAGCTCCCCATGTTAATCCACCACCAAAACCTACACAAATAATTTTCATTCCTGGTTTTATCATTCCTTTTTCATCCATTTCTCCAAGTGCTAAAGGAATAGTAGCACCAGAAGTATTTCCATATTCTTGTAGATTCATATAAAACTTATCAGCAGTACTGTTTAATTTTTTATATACATTAGAAATAATACGAGAATTAGCTTGATGACAAACTACATAATCAATATCATCTAATGTTAAGTCTGCCTCTTGTAATACTTTATCAATACATACAGGAATAATTCGAACTGCGAATTTAAATATCTCCTGTCCCGCCATATGCAAGTACGTATCTTCACCTCTAGTATCGGCATATAATCCTTGTTTTTCACCACAAGAATCATTATAAGCTACAAATAGTTGATCACTAT
>JBKEBJ010000056.1:0-1674 GCA_047973105.1 Coprobacillaceae bacterium
GCATCTTTTAAGTTGCAAATTACATAGTAGCTGAATAACAATCCAGATACTGGTACTGATACATAAATAAAGAACATATTAATACCTAATGTCGCTGACACTTGTGTTGACGCATTTAAAGCTACTCCAAATCCACCAATGATTAGAATAAATATCGAGAAGATTAAGATAATAGTTTCAACAACAATTTTATTTGTATTCTTTTTCAGTTCAGAGAAACGATCAGTTAAAATTGTAACTGCCATTACTCTATTTAGTCCGTGAGCTGTTGGTGCACCAATCATCGTTAACCAAATAAGTTGGAAACGTAACATTTCATCAGTCCATACTGAAGGCGAGTTAAAGACATAACGTGTAATTACTTGCCATAGTGCTTCTACTACCATTAAACCTAGTAATGCAGCACAAAAAGTTATTAAAATTCTATTTAATTTCTGGCGTGTCATAGTTAACCTCCGTTCCAGCAGCGTCTTTAATTGTATTGAATACACTTACATAGTCGTCACCATTCGCTTCGAACTCATCATACATTGGTTCTACTTTTTCTTCAAATGGTGCTTTATCAACTTCTAAGAATTCAACTCCAGCTTCTTTTGATTCGACAATTGCATCATTGATTAATTCTTTGTTTAAATCTCTATACATTAGATTGTTTTCCCATAATGCATCTTCTAATATATTTAATTGCTCATCTGTTAATTGTTCTAAAGTTTTTGTCGAGATGATGTAAATATCTGGTACTAATTGGTGTTGAGTATATGAATAACTCTTAGCGACATCCATGTGTCTATTACTTGTTAAAGCCAACTCATTATTTTCTGCCCCATCAATAACCCCTTGTTGCATAGCTGTATAAGTTTCACTAGATGCCATTGGTACTGGTGATCCCCCAAGTGATTCTACTAATTTCTTACTAGTAGCACTTTCCATTACACGTATTTTCATCCCACTTAAATCATCAGGACTTTCAATCGGTGTATCTCCAGCAGTATAGAAGTTACGGAATCCTGATGGATACCAACCAATCATAATAAACCCTGTTTCTCTTGTTTTATCATTTAATTGTTCAATTAAATCTGTATTTGTCATTGTAGCATATAAATCTTCTTCGCTATCAAACATATAAGGTAAAGAGAATGCTCCATATAACCCTTCAAATGCATCTAATGATGAGGCTCCGACTTTAGCCATGTCTAATACTCCTGCTTGAACCATTTCCACAGTATCACGTTCAGACCCTAAAACTCCACTACCATAAATTTCTAATTGCATTGACCCACCACTTTTTTCATCAACTAAATCAGAAATTTCTGCGATTGCCTCACCACCTGGTGACGACTCAGAAATACCGTGAGCCATTTTTAATGTTAGAACATCTCCACTAGAATCTACACTTGTATCTACACTTGTATCTGAGCTACAACCAGCAAGTGATAAAACTAACACAAAAACACTTGCAACTAACTTTAGTAATTTATTCATTACTCCCCCTTATTTTTGTAAATATAAATAATATTCATTTAGTGCAATAATTGCTAATGATTGACCATAAGCAATTGGTGTTACGATGATGTTTTTATAGTGATCTGCATCCATACCCATTCCAGTTCCACCTGATACGTGAGTCACAGTACCATCTTCATCAACATAAGAAATTAAAGTTTCGATACACTT
>JBKEBJ010000102.1:0-2442 GCA_047973105.1 Coprobacillaceae bacterium
GAAACGTAATATCGTTTCCTTTGTATTTTCATCATAATAATCATTTTCAAGTTTTCCACCACATCTTTCAATGGTTTTTTTTGAAGCTATGTTATCTTTATTACAGGTTAATAATACTGGCCATATTTCCCATTGCCTACAAAATAATAATGCTTCTTTTAACATCTTAGTAGCGTATCCTTGTTTTCGATACTTTGGGTGAATACTATATCCTATATTACCTCCCATTTTTAATAAATTCTCATTCAAACAGTGGCGGATATTAATGGTGCCAATAACTACACCATTTAATATATACAAAAATGTGGTGCCTGGTACAAACCCAGGATCTAAATGAATACCTAAATGTAATTGTTTTTCTTTTTTTATCCATTGATTATAATTAGTCATATAATTTTCATAAACACCTACTCCATTTACAGAGCCTTGATCATGTTCTTTAATTTCTTTAACAAATATCTCCATTGCATCTTTATGTAAATACTCTGGAAACACTAATTTTAGTTCCATTTATTTCACCTCCACTTTCTATATAATAAAAGGTCTTACATCCAAAAAGGACGCAAGACCGTGGTACCACCTTTATTTATTATCTATTGTTAGATAACCTCAAAGCTATAACGCGCTACCGACATTCTCTTTCGAGTGTTGCATATTAGGTAGTACTTATATAGCATCTTCAAAGCTTTCACCAACCGCTTTTTCTCTGTTTCCAATAACTACATAAACATATCCTAAATCATTGCATTTCTTTCTATTACTATCATACCTTTTTCTAAAATAATGTCAATAAAAAGACACTATTTTTTATATTTCTATTTATGTAGTACTGTCTCTCTTATAACATCTATTTCTTTTTGAAATTGTTTGTATAGATTTTTAGAAGCAATTGGTTCAAAAACTGTTAATGTATCGCATTTTAAACAATATATTCCATGTACTCCATGGACATTTACTCTTTGAATCCAAGTATCCCCCGAAGAACATATTCCACAGACTATATTTTTTTGTGGATCTACTATCATTACTCTCATATTCATCACCTACAGCCTATTATGTCCCAATTAAAATAAAAAATGCGCCGAAACTTGTCGCATTTCTATTTATTTTACTAATTTCCTTAAATCTTTGACTTCTTGTGGTTTTAATATACGAAATGATCCTGGTGTTAACCCTTTTGTATTAATCCCACCGACACTAATTCTATGTAACCTTTTAACAGGATGCCCAAAACTTTCAAACATCTTTTTAACTTGTCTATTCTTACCTTCGTATAGTTTGATTTGTAGAACTGTTGATTTATGTTGGGTATCTTTATTCGTTACTTTTATCTTACAAGGTAATGTTTTAACACCTTCTAAATATATACCTTTTTCTAAGGCATTTAAAGTTTCACCTGTAATCAGTCCTTTAATTGATACCTCATATATTTTTTCTAAATGATGTCTAGGATGCATCATCATATTCGCAAATTCACCATCATTTGTCATAAATATAATCCCTGTCGTATCAAAGTCAAGTCGTCCAACAGGATATATTCTTTCTTTTATCTCTGTAAAATAGTCAGTTATCTTAGGACGATCAAATTCATCATCTAAAGTACAAACACAACCTTTTGGTTTATAAAAGACATAATATACTTTGTTTTCTCCAATTATTTGTTTTCCATCTATTTCAATATAGTCACCTTTTTTTACTTTTGTCCCTAATTCTGTAACTACTTTTCCATTTACTTCTACTTTTCCTTGAACAATTAGTTCTTCAGCTTTTCTTCTAGATGTATAGCCACTAGCGGCAATTACTTTCTGTAATCTTTCCATTCTCTCACCTACTTCTTCCTTATTATACAGATATTTTCATTAGATGCAAAGTAATTCTAAATATTACACTTTCTTTTATATTACATTGAAATGATACAAAGAAAATAAAAAGATTAATGTAATAGCTAATTGCGTAAAACTCCAAATACATAAACTTAGTTTTTTTATAAAAGAATCTGCAACTGATGTTTTTTTCTTAGGTTTTCTATTTTGAATACCCACAAAATCTATTTCTATATTGTATAATTCTTCTAACGTAACTTCTCTTTTTATATTATAAAAATATAAATTTGCGATACGCTTATTCCCCTTACATAATTCACAGCCAGTAATCGTAGGTTCCTCTAGTATTTGTTCTACATTATCTAAATGATATCCTTTTTCAATTATTTCTTTTGGTGTTGTTTCACTAAACACAATTTCCATATCTTCTAATATTAGTTTCTTTTCCATGCATTCTCCCATATATCCCTAGTATAACATAAAAAGGGCTGAATAGCCCTTCAGAGTGTCGACAAAGTCAAAAAGACTAGTTGACACTTTTTCTATTCACATCTTTTTGTGACTTCCTCTATTTACGATACATACCATCCTATAAATGGTATAATTATCGTGTATGGAG
>JBKEBJ010000111.1:0-3379 GCA_047973105.1 Coprobacillaceae bacterium
CATTTAACATCAACCCATCTGCAAATAACGATGCTGTTTTGTTAACAGGACCACCGAAGTCGAATGCAACCATCCCACCTAGAACTGCACCAAATACAGCATTGCTTCCATTACTCATTGAAGTTAGTAAATCTGTTAAGGCATTTGTTGCCCATACAATCGGAACTCCGATTACAAAGAACATTAGCATCCCGATTACTAGGGACGATACAAGTGGTAATATCATCATTGGTAGTAAAGATTCAGCCCAACTAGGTACTTTTAAAACTCGTTTTAAGAAGTTAATAAAGTAACCAACTACATATCCACCTAGCATTGCTCCAAAAAATCCGGCTCCAATTACATTTGCAATCAATCCCATCATTAAACCTGGTGCAATACCAGGGCGATCTGAGATCGAATATGCAATACCTGCTGCCATTACTGGGGCAACAATTCCCATTCCAAGTACCCCAAGTGAAACACTCGCATCCCATATTGAGTAGTGTCCATTGTAATCTTCAATAACTTGTCCACCAGTCAAGTTACCAATTGCAATCAATAGTCCTGAAGCAACAATTAACGGTAACATATACGAAATTGCAGTCAATGCATGTTTCTTCAACTGTAAATTTTTCATCCTAAACCTCCGCTTCCAATTTTGCAATCAACTGATTTGCTGCCTTGATTGCAATATGTGTTGGTACCTTAACAACTTTTTTCCCTTTAAATCTATCCTCTGATACTTTAATATCTACTGCTAGTATTACTATATCTGCTTGTTCAATTTCTAATGGTGTTAGTTCAAATTCTGTCCCTATAGTCCCTTGCGTCTCTATACTTATCGTATGACCACGCTTTTGACCGGCATTTACTAATTTCTCTCTTGATATATATGTGTGAGCAATTCCCGATGTACATGCACAAATTCCAACTATTTTCATAAGTTATCCCCCATTTCATTTACAAGTTTTACTAATATATCTATATTACGCTCTGTTTTTAAAGTTTTTTGTGTATCTTCATTCATAAGACTTCTTGCTATTGATGATATTTCTCGCAAATGTCTCTCATTATAATTGTCTTCGGCGATGATTAAGCTAAAAGCTACAGTTACTGGCTCATTATCATATGCCCCGTACTCGATTCCTTTGTCAACTAAATGTAGAAACACATGCGAATCATTTACATCTTTTAATATTGCGTGTGGTATTGCAAATCCTGATCCAATGGCTGTACAACTTTCAGACTCACGTAACTCAAACCCTTTATACACACTGTCTGGGTTTATGTTAAGTTGCTTCCCTATATATTCAGAAGTTATCTTAAAAAATTGTTCTCTACTATCACAATGTGAATCGACTAAATGTATTGCCTCTCTTGATATTTTATTTTCCATCAAACACCTCCTCAGTTGTTTTCTATGTCGACAACCAAAGTTTAACATTATGGCATAAAAAATTAGAAAACAAATTGCACACTACTGTGCAACTTGTTTTAATCAAATTTTTATAACTGCATTTCTTATATTTATTAATAATTCCATTTCACTCTTACTTGAGGTGATTTGACCTATCGATTTTTCTGTTTCAATCATCTTCATTATCAATTCAAATAATCTGGATATATCAAATTCTATTTCATTTTTGAATGCACAATTAATTATTAATTGTACTTCATCTCCCTCTACTAATACTGGCTCTGATAATACTGTGATAAATAATATATTCTCATTTGCTCTATGCACTAGCGGGTGACTAATCATTGTTTTATAACCAATGTATGTAGTTCCCACCTTTTCACGTTCTTGGCAATCTTTAAAATAGCTATCTGCATCAGTTATATACTTATTTTTCATAAGGTTGTTAGAGCTATTTTTTAGGACTTGATCAAAACTTGTTTCAGTTAAGTATACTTTTAGTAAACGTTGACTTAAGAAGTGTTGAAAAAATTTATAATTTCCATTTTCTACTGATAACATTTTATCAATTTTATTTAAACTTTCAATACTAAGAGATGAACCGACGCTTAGTACATCATAGCTAGTAACCACCTCAAGTTCTGTGCAATTGATAATACAAGCTATATTGTTCCCATGAATATCAATACCTTGCTGGTAATTATTATACTGCTCAATCTGGATAAGAACATTTTTTGTATATTTGCTCAGTATCCATTCCGTGTATGAATTGGCAACCGCTTCGTCTCCATCAACAATAAATAATATTGTTTTACTATTTACAGACTCAAATAAAATTTTCTGAATACTGTCACTTATATACGCAACTTGATCTCGTGAATATGACTGTTTTCCCAATGTCGAATTTAGTAACTGTTGACTTATTGAAAAACTATACGGATACAAACGAATATATCTTTTGGTATGTGCAAATTTGAAAATTATTTGTTCACTAATCTGATCATTAATAGATGCAACTTTATGCTCTAACCTCACTATCTCAAATTCGTTATTCATTTTATAATTATAGTATTTTTCAAGTTCACCTAAAAATTTACGTACATCCAAATTAATTACCTTCTCACCACAAATAGCCCCGAGTATACGTAAATACTTTAAGATTATGCTATACTCATCAGTTGTTAAACATGTATTTAGCTTTGTCAAAATACTTTCATTAGTATCTAATGAAATTTCAAATTCTTCAGTAATATACAGTAACAACCAACTAATTTGAAATTGAACCATTTTATTCGGTACAACAATTGAAGACAACTTTATACATTTTTCAATTTGTTTAAAGTTCTCAATTTTATTATCAAAAAAGAATTTTATGTGTGCGGCACTTAAGACTTTTGATTTTTGTGATTCTTCAATTACTAAGTTGGTAACTAACCTTAACTTTTGTTCTATTGTCATCTTATTATAAATCTTATTAGAACTAATTTCTATCCCATGATATTTACTGCTAACTGATTCCGCATCACTTAATACACTTGCTGTTGAAATGAATAATTGATCAGCAAGTTTATCAATCTCCACGCACTCTTTCCTTATTATTCGTCCTGATAAATAAATCTTTCGTTGATGTTTGTTTGTAGCTATCCCTTTATCCGCTGTCATTTCTTCTAAAAGGATTTGCACCTTAATTAAGTCTTGTTTATTAAAGTAATACCCTTTTCGATTACTGTAATTCAATACACAATTATACTTTTCTAAATAAGTTTTAATCCTACTAATTGAATATCTAATTGTTCTGATACTTACCATCTGCTCATTGCTAAGAACATTAGTATTAACATATTTGTTTTCTATGATTTCTTGTAATACTCCAACATCTAAACTATTCATCCTCTCTCCTCTATATCCCCATTATACAAACATTACGCCATTCATATAAAAAATTATTTATTTGTCTATCATAAAAAAAGACAGAGCACT
>JBKEBJ010000120.1:0-4884 GCA_047973105.1 Coprobacillaceae bacterium
AAATCGTGTTGGTACAGATAGTGCGAAATGGGATGCTTGGAAAGAAATGAATAAACCAGAAGGAGTTTTACCTTTATGGGTAGCAGATATGGATTTTAAAGCACCACAACCGGTATTGGATGCTTTAATTAAAAGAGTAGAACATGGGGTGTTTGGATATACCACAGTAAGTGATGACTATCGTAAAGCAGTTATGCATTGGATGAAAAGTCGTCATGATTGGGAAATTCAACCAGAGTGGATTGTTCCTGCTAGTGGTGTAGTTGCGGCTTTAAAAATTGCAGTAAATGCTTATACTGAAGAAGGTGATGCGATTATTATTCAAAAACCAGTATATTATCCTTTTGATGCATCAATTGAAGATAATAATCGTAAAGTCATAGAAAATCCAATGGTATTTAATGGAAAAGGATTTTCTGTAGATTTTGAAGATTTTGAAAATAAAATAATTGATAATCAAGTGAAGGTCTTTATTTTATGTAATCCTTATAATCCAATTGGAAAAGTATTTACTAGAGAAGAATTACAAAAATTAGGAGATATTTGTAAGAAACATAATGTTTTAGTAATTAGTGATGAAATACATCAAGACTTTGTATTTGGCAATAGAAAACATATTCCATTTTATGAAGTAGATCCATCATTTAAAGAATTTTCAATTATTTGTACAGCACCAAGTAAAACATTCAATCTAGCTGGATTACAAGATTCTAATATTATTATTGCGAACGAAAAGTTACGAGAAGCATTTTCAACATTTGCGAATAAAGCTGGTTTTCATAGTCCTAATCCATTAGCCTTATTAGCTTGTAAGGTTGCCTATAATGAATGTGCTGATTGGTGTGATGCAATGTTAGCGTATGTAGAAGAAAACTATAAGTATATGGATAATTTCTTTAAGACTCGTATGCCACAAATTAAATTAGTTGAACCAGAAGGATTATATCTAGCTTGGGTAGACTTTAGTGCATTAGGGATGAATCATGAAGAATTAGAAGATTTTATGCTTAATAAAGCAAAGCTATGGTTAGACGAAGGCTATATATTTGGAATGCAAGGAGCAGGATTCGAAAGATTTAATGTAGCGACTCCAAGAGCTACTTTAAAAGAAGCATTAGAACGTTTAGAAAAAGCAATGAAAGAAGAAAAACTATTATAAGGCATCTAACGATGCCTTTTTAAATACAAAATAATCTACTACCTATTAATTATAATCATTTCTATAAACAAGAAATATCACTTTTTTGAAAAGTCTTTTCATTAAATTTAGTAAAATAAAAAAATATTTGAAACAGAAAAACAACAATTTATGAAAGGGCTTACATATTGTGATATTCAAGATTAAACTAAAGATAGTGAGGTGGACTAAATGAAAAGGATAAAAAGTATAGTTGTAACATTTGTTTTAATAACAGTTATGGTATTATCTAATGTTGTTAAACTTCCAGTAATTGGAGCAGAAGACAATACAAAAAATTCTGATGCAACAATTTATATGGATAGTGATACGATCATAACCGATAATTTTGAAGGTTTTGGAGTACAATGGGATCCTAGTGATCTATATGATTATACAGATGAACAATGGGATTCATTTGTAGAGAAGGCTTCATTTTTAAAACCAAATATGATGCGTATCATGATTCATGATGCAGACAGCTATTGTATTGGATTTGAAAATGAACAACCTATTTATGATTGGAATTCTATCTTTATGCAAAGATTCTATAAGATTATGGATTTTGCAGAGGAAAATAATATTCCGGTTATGATTGGAGAATGGGTTGGTCCAAAAAATCGAGGAATCTTAACTTATGATGAATTTGGAAAAACAGTTGGCTGGGATAGTCCAGTATGGGCTTCTATGATAGTGGATGTATTGGAACACTTAATAGAGGAAAAAGGATATACATGTATTCGCTATTATAATATGATTAATGAACCTAATCATAAAGGGAATACAACAGAAATTTATGAATATTGGAATCGTGGAATTGCGAATTTACGTGGATTAATGGACGCTTCTGATAATGTTAAAATCCGAGATATTCAAATTGTTGGTCCAGATGTTTATACTAATTGGAGAGGTTGGTTAGACCAAACAACAGCAGAAGAAAATAGAGATAATATTGGTGTCAATGAAATTCATTGGTATGTACCTGCGACAGATGTATATAACGGAAAAGTAGAAACAGAATTAAAAAGTTTACAAGAATACACATACGCTAAAGATCCCACTGCAAAAGAAAAAGGATTTGGATTAGGAGAGGCCGGAGTAGCGATAGGAGGAGCCCCTAATGCAGGAGATCAACAGTTACGTACTAGATATTATCAATATGGAGTAGAAATGTTTGATTTAGGATTACAAAGTATGCGTGCGGGGTTAAAGTTCACAAGTGCTTGGGGATTTGAAGATAGTATGCATATACATGCAAAAGATGTTGTTACAGATTTTTCTAATACATATGGACCTAATGCAAGTACTGAGGCAGGAAGAAATTATGTTCCAAATACTCCTACAGGAGATGTAACAATTGATAATAAACTTAAAGTATGGGGCTTCTGGAATGAATTGGCTGATGAGATAGTTACTCAAAATGAAGAAGCTGGAAAGCCAGGCTTATATAATATTGAAAGATCCGATGAAGAATTAAGACCATGGTATTATACTTGGTCAATGATGTGTCGATATTTCCCAGAAGGGTCTAAGGTTATGTACACTACAGAAAGTCATGTGGATAGATTACGTGCTACATCAGCGATTATTCCTTCTTCTAATAACAAGAATGATATTTCTATGGCGGTAGTAAACTCATCCAGTCAAGAAAGAACAGTAACATTAAATATTCCTAATGTAGATGAAGTAACAGACTTGAATCAATATTTCTACTACGATGGTGAAATCAATGGTGAAACAAGAGCCTTAAATGAAAAGGGACAGTTATTACCACATGGGACTATTGATGATGTGAATTTATCAGAAGGAGTAACAGTAACTTTACCAGGAAACTCTTGTATGATATTAACGACATTAGGGTACGAAGGAGAAAATAATCCAATTCAATTTACAACAGGTGAAATACCTGTAGCTACTGGTGTAAAAGTAAATGTAGAATCAAACTTACAACAATTGACAGTAGGAAATACATATCAAATGGAATCGGAATTAATTCCTTCTTTTGCGAAAGATGAAATAGAATGGTCAGTTAGTGATTATTTTGGAAACGAGACAGATAAAGCAACCATTGATGAAGATGGTAAAATTACTATCGAAAAGCCAGGTAATATTCGAATTATAGGATCCTTGAAAAGTAATCCGGATATTTCAAGTAGCGTAACAATTGTAGCTACTAAAACCGGAGTACTCAATGAAGAATTGAAATCTATAGAAGCAGATGGTGTAGCTAAATCTTATGAAGGTTTAACTTATGATACTAGTCCTTCTAACTTTGGTGGTGCAACAACAGTAAAACGTTTAGATTCAACAGTCAATGGTACCCCAGGTATTATTACATACAAAGCAGATGGAATTAAAAGAGCGACATTTAAAGCATTCTCTCTTAAGGAGAACTTAATGGAGTCAGGAAACTTTGTAGTAGAAGTTTCAATAGATGAAAACACATGGGTTCCAGTGACCTTTGAAACTACAAAAACAAAACTAGGTTCCAACTGGTATGCATATGAGGTGACATCAAATAATATTGATAGTGATGTAGAGTATCAGTATTTACGAGTTACATTAAAGAGTACTGGTGACTATAAAGGATATGATCCACAATATGGTGGTGGTCAAATTTTCTTTGGTGAAGAAATGGCTACGAACATTGTTATTAATAATAAAGATAAATATATTGGAATAAATCAAACAATGCAATTTACAGGAGTTGTTGAACCAGCAAGCTTTTCGCAAGATATTAAGTGGGAAGTACTTAGCGAAGATGGAAAACAAACCGATATAGCTTCTATTGATGAAAGTGGAGTACTAACAGCACATAAAGCAGGAAATGTTATGGTAGTAGCGACAACTAGTGATGATGGATTAAGTGCGTATTACCCATTAACAATTGTTGAAGGATACTTTGTTGATGACATAGATGACTTTAGTAAAATGTATCAATATGGCAACTTCATATATGAAGCTAGTTCTACTAAATTTAATGATCAAACACTAATTAAAAGATCCTTTGATAAACCAGAAAGTATTGTATATGCATTGAGTAATATCAAGCAGGCAACCTTTGAAGTGTATAGAAATGGAAATTTAGATACTAGTTCGGTAGACATTTATATTTCTAAAGATGGCTTACATTACGAACGTATTAATAAGACAATAGTAGATGCTGGAAAAGCTGCAAGTGGTTCAGAATATACACTATATGAAGTATCTGCTTCTATTCCTGATGATGAGTTTCATTATATTAAATTAGAAGTTAAAAATGATTCTCAAAAGTATACTCCAATGATTGGTAAAGCAAGCATTATATATACTCCAGAAGAGGAACCGGAAATCACTGGACTTACTATTGATGAAAGCTTAATGAAAATGAATATTGGAGATCAAAAACAAGTGAATATAAAAACAGCACCTAGTTATGCTTCTCCAGATATTACATGGAACAGTAGCGATGAAGAGGTTGCAACAGTCGATGAAAATGGAGTTGTCACAGCTAAGGAGATTGGTGATGCTACTATTTATGCTAAATATAATGATGAAATTTATGCACAATGTGTAGTAAATATCTATGGTGATAACTTAGCATTAAATAAAGATGCTAATGCTACTTCTAACTCTGGAACAGGGTATCTAGCAGAATATGTCAATGATGGAGATTATAATACTAGATGGGGTTCTAAACACGGAACAACAGTAAAAGAGTCTGTAAC
>JBKEBJ010000125.1:0-1571 GCA_047973105.1 Coprobacillaceae bacterium
AAAGAAAGATTTGCAGAATATGATAATCAAAAACTTTATCAATATTTAGAATCTATAGATTTTGAAAGTGCTAAGGAATTACATCCGAATAATCGCCAAAGAGTACTTCGAGCTATTGAAATATTTGAAACAACTGGACATAAAAAAAGTGATATTGTTGCTTCTCAACAACATATATGTTTGTATAATGCTACTTTTGTCGGTTTAACTACTGAAAGAGAAATTTTATATAATCGTATAAATGATAGAGTTGATAACATGATTATTAATGGTTTGGAAAAAGAAGTAGAAATGCTTTATCAAAAAGGATATCACTCTAATTTACAAAGTATGAAAGCTATTGGTTATAAAGAATGGTTTGCTTATTTTGAAAAAAATCAAACTAAAGAGATGACTATTGAACTAATTAAAAAGAATTCTCGTAATTATGCGAAGAGACAATATACTTGGTTTAAGAATCAAATGCCTGTAAAATGGTTTACGGTGAATTTTGATTGTTTTGAAAAAACAGTAGATGAAGTAATTAATTCAATGAAGGACTAAGGTCCTTTTTGCATTAAAAAGGTATTTGCAACTGTCAGTTGACGGATTGGTAAGTGCACTAGGTGGTGATATATCAAGGATTTTATATACTAATTGATATAGGGGGGATTAAAAATGAATCTAAATGAAAATTTAATGTTATTAAGAAAAAGTTATGGATACTCACAAGAAGAATTAGCCCATAAATTAAATGTCTCTAGACAATCTGTTAGTAAATGGGAATCTGGTCAATCGATACCTGATTTGGATAGATTGATTGAGATAAGTAGTATTTTTGATATTACTTTAGATGAATTAGTACATGGAGAAGATGTACGAGCTATATCAACAGATGCATCTCTATTTAAAGAAGATATTAAAAGTATAATTAAAGAAAGTTTTGCATATGAATATAAAAGTAAAATATCAATTGGCAATATTCCATTAATTCATATTAACCTTGGTAGAGGCAAAAGAGTTGCAAAAGGAATTATTGCAATAGGAAATATAGCTATTGGATTATTTGCTTTTGGACTTGTTTCTCTTGGACTTGTGTCATTAGGGGCATTAACCTTAGGATTGTTTGCTTGTGGTGGGGCAGCTGTAGGTGGGATAGCCTTAGGTGGAATTGCAATTGGATATTTAGCGTTAGGTGGATTAGCATTAGGCATATATGCAATTGGTGGTGCTGCATTTGGAATGGAAGTTGCAATTGGTGGATTAGCACGTGGTAGAATAGCTATTGGTTCTAGTGTGAAAGGAACCTATACACTTATTGCACAAACTAAAATTACTGGTTTAGAGGTTCGAAACTTTATCTTACAGCATACTACTGGAAGTAGTTTTGGATTAGATATTATATTCTTCTTCTTACCATAAATAAGATATAAAAAGACTTACGAATATTCATATTCAGTAAGCCTTTTTTCTATGTACGCCAGGCATGGCATATATCTAGGTGGTGAAAGTCCACTGTGGGGGTGATGTCGCAACTGCCAACCACTAGCCAATATCAAGGGTGTCCATCGTGAGATGGAATCTGAAGGAAG
>JBKEBJ010000133.1:0-1616 GCA_047973105.1 Coprobacillaceae bacterium
AAGGAATAAAGTGTTATTCGGAACATTTGATAATAAAACAATAAGTCAAAATCGATTTATGAGTGCATTATTCTCAAATCAGCTATTTGATATGGAAACTAATGAACTAAATGAGCAAGTCTTACTTTTCTCAAAGGCAAAGATGTTAAAGAATATTACTAAACCCAAAAAGGAAAGTGATAGGATTACATGGGGGAGTGATATCTTTACCACTTTACAACAACAAGGCTACTTGGATAAAGTGGAAACTAAAGAGGAGTTTGACTCGCTTGTGAAGAAGATTAATCAAGCTACTAAACTTAAGGAGACTTGCCTTAAGAAGGAAAAACAAATTTTATACACTAGATACATAAATAAGCAGCTAAAGTCTGTATCTTCAAATCAAAATTTAATGCAGTCGCAGTTTAGAGAATATCACAAAGATGACTATGTTCTGGACACCGCAATAATAAAGCAAGTTAAGAGCTATATAAATTCGAAAAAGTATGGAGATTATAAATCATGTAGAGCGCAGTTAAGTAACCCATATTTCTTAAATAACTTAACAGTTGAAGATAAGTCAAAGGCATTACTTAAGATGGAGCTGTTATTAAACAGATATGAAAAAACAACAAGTGAAAAAATTAAGAGTGAAGTTAACTTAAGACTAAAGACTATTTGTGAGGAATCTCATGATTATGAGAAAAATGTATATAGGGTGAGTGATCAGTCATTACTGCATTTGTTATCTAGTGTACTTAATCATAAAGAAGATGAAGCTAAGTATAACAATAGGATTAAAAAGAAGAAGTTTAGATTCAAAAAGCAAAAACAAATTAATAGATAAAACAGGAGGTGATAGGGTTGAATTACATAAAGAATAGTGCTATAATATATTCAAGATTGTCAGGAGTTACCCTTATGAGATAATTTCAAGTAGGAAGGGATTCACGGAATGACCGGTGTTAGAGCACGGCCTGCCCATTGTGAGGTTAAGCTAATGTTAGCAAGGGAGGGCTTTATGTAAGGGGGACTACTTAAAGTAGTCCCTTTTCCCGTACTTATGAAAAAGAATTATGCATACACAGTAAGTGATGAATATTTTCAAGAACTAAAACAAAATAACATACTTTCAAATGAGGTCATGTGGAACAAGGGTTCCAGACCTTATTTTTTTATTGTCAAAATTGAAAAAGATTTAGCATGGTTATCTCCACTTTCTAGTAAAATGAATGATAGTAAAGTGAAGAAGTATCCAAATCAATTTGAAAGATGTGAGTATCGAGGTATGCCTGGAGAAATTAGAATTGAAAAGTCAATTCCAGTGCCACTTAAATATTTAAACAAAGAGGTTGATGACATTTATGTTGATTCAAAAGGAATTGAGAAAAAACATTATGCAATTATATCGAGTACACCATATCAGCAAAAAACTTATGGTAGTGTAAGGGGGTTAGATAGTCTAAAGATATTAAATTATTCTCAAGCGCAACGTGGGTTTAATCAGGCTCAAACCAGAAAGATTACGATTGAGAATAATCATTCAAATGATAACCAAACTGAGTTTAAAAACTTTGATCAAATGATAGAGAAGTTAAATGGTCAAAAGAAAGGGGGTTATCATATAGTTGATTGTC
>JBKEBJ010000160.1:0-2601 GCA_047973105.1 Coprobacillaceae bacterium
TGAGCGCTTGTACAGTTTTGCCATCAGTCCATAGTTTAAATTATTACTCTTTTTCTCAGATAGAAAGTCTTCATTATAGGTAAGTTCAAAATGGGTATCATCAACATCTTCTAATACATAAGACAATGTATTAATCCCTTGTGCACTTTCGAAAGAAGCTTTATACATAGATGGTTCTTGTAGTTCCAAAATCGTAACTCTTATCTTTCCTTCTTTACCCAATTGATTTTTTAGTTGTTTTGTATAAGAATATCCCTTTCCTATTTCTTCCAACTTCACTTTTTTATTTTTTGATAATGCAATATCTTCTAATAACGATTCCATTAAAATAGAAAAACATTTTTCTTTTGTTCCTTGAATTGTTTTTGATACTTCCATTTTTATCTTCCTTTCTTTTTTAATAATAGAATGATTCCAGCAATGACAAATAAAAATCCCGTTACCATTATGCCAATTCCATTCCCTACAGTTGTTGATAATAATACTAATAAACAACCTATACTAATCATAAATAAAGACCATTCTTTCATTCTAAGCGCTCCTATTCCATTAACCTTCTGTTACTTGAAAGTATAAAACAGCTCCTACTTCTGTAGACTTGATTGCTGCTTTAGCAACTTTGATCGCATCTTCAACATCATCTGTATTTACAGAAAAAGATAAATTTATTCCTTTTTTTCCTTCATACTTATATTGATATGTATCAATTACTTCTACTGTTTCAATAATAAACTCTTGTTTTATTGGACAAGAAATTCTAATCATATTCCACCTCTATTCTAACCAATTTTTTTATATACATCAATAAACTCACCTGCTAATATCTTAAATGATTCTGCACTCATCAATTGGTCTTCTGCATGAATCAACAACAAGGTAATTTTATCCAATTCTCCATTTGCTTCACTCTGGATTAGCTGAGCATGTGCATGATGACCTTCCGTGAAGAACTTTTCCCCTTCTGCCATCACTTCTTGTGCTTTTTCAAAGTTGTTTGCTTTCGCATGTTGAATTGCTTCAATAAAACAACTTCTTGCTCCTCCCACATTTGATATGATCTGGAAACAGGTTAATTCTAAACCTTCCATAATATCCTCCTACTATCTTTCCTATTCTTCTACGTCTGCTAACTCTACCTTATTTCCAATAATAACGAATACTCCCCAAATAAGGACTGCAATCGCTAAGTTAATCAAAGATAAGATCGCTGCAGCAATACTTCCTCCAGTTGCTAAGAATGCATAAACTACTGGTGGCATTACCCATGGTACCGGTGTAAACACTGGTGGTACAATTCCTAATGCAGTTGCACCATATGCAATTACAGTAAGAATAATTGGAACAATCATCCATGGAATAAAATATACTGGGTTTAATACAATTGGCATACCAAACATAACTGGTTCATTAATATTAAATGCTCCCATTGGTGCACTCAATTTAGCAATTGCCCTTGCTTCATCTCTTTTCGAGAAGATAAAGATGGCAATAATGAGGGCAATGGTACAACCAGCACCACCCATCCAAACATACGCATCAAAGGAACCACGTGTCCAAAGATAAGGTAATTTACTTACTGCAGTTCCTGCTGTATAAGCAGCATTGTTTGCGTTTGTAGCTGTTAAATATACTCCATCTAGTACTGGAGCTAATACGTTGGTACCATGAATTCCAAAGAACCAAAATAGCTGTACTGCAATGATTACAATGATAACTGCCCCAAACCCTTGTGATAATGATAAGAATGGCTGTTGAATATATTCTAAGATTAAATCACCTATTGCCTTACCTGTTCCTAAACCAATTAGGTAAGAAATAATTGCACATAAATAAATTGCAATCAGACCTGGAATAATTGCTGTAAATGCTTTTGAAACAGCAGGTGGTACCGAATCTGGTAATTTAATTGTAATATTTGCATTGATCAATTTTGAATATATAATTGAGGCCAATAATCCAACAATTAAAGCTGTAAACAATCCACTTGAATTTAAATATGCATAGTTCACATTTCCCCATGCACCTATTTCTTCTCCAGCTGCACTTACAACTGTAATAGCTTGAGGTGTTACAGCAATAAATGCTGCGATAGTGATCACTCCACCAGCTAAGGCAGGAGCTTTATAAGCTTTTGCTATATAATATCCTAATGCAAAAACAAACACTAAGGAAATAATTGCTAAGGTACCCCACCAAACATTTCCATTTACACCAATAATTCCTTGAACGATGTCAGAGGATACAAAACTGTTTCCTTCACCCCACCATTCATTTGGTAAATCCCTAAAAAATACGTTTAATAATGTAGCAACAGCTCCTGCCATCGTTACTGGCATAATAGCAATGAAAGCATCACGAATTGCTACTAAATGTTTTTGTGATCCAATCTTTGCTGCTACTGGAACAAAATGTTGCTCCATCCAATTTGTAAAACTTTTCATAAACTCTCCTTTTCTTCCATCTACTTAATTAATGCAATTGCATCGTCTAGCACTTTGGCTCCATTCATCATTCCATAGCTAGCCATATCAATTACCATAAATGGTGTTTCATTATTTACTCGCTCTTTCATCTTAGCGTCTCAATAACGAACTTGTGGGC
>JBKEBJ010000226.1:0-13047 GCA_047973105.1 Coprobacillaceae bacterium
ATGTGCCAGATACAAATACTGTATCTAAACCATATTCTGTTTCAGGAGAGAATTTCACAGGTACTGGTAAAGGGATTTGGTTAGATGATCGCTATGCGAGTGCCAACAATTATAAGGTTGGTGATACGATTATATTGACGATAGAAGGAATAACGATAGAGGAAATAATTAAGGGAACTGTATATTCACCAGAATATGTATATATGGAGGATGAAAATAGTAGTGTTCCAGATTTCTCTAAAAAAGGATTTGCGTATGTAACAAAAGAAGAATATACAATGGTTCCTTTTACACAAATAGTAATAACAACAAATGTTCCAGATGTTAATGCTTTAGAAGAAAAGATAGAAACTATAGTAACATCGAATATCAGTGTGTATCTACCAAGAGAAAATCATAGTAGTTTTATTACTTTTAATGCAGAAATAGAACAACATCAAGCTATGGGAGCAATATTTCCAGTTGTGTTTTTAGCAGTAGCTTTACTTACGATGTTAACAACAATGACTAGAATTGTTAATAATCAAAGGACCCAAATTGGAACTTTAAAAGCGCTAGGATTTAAGAAAAAGAAGATTATGCGTCATTATGTATTTTATGGATTTTTCTTATCCACAATTGGAAGTGTTCTAGGTTTACTATTAGGACCACTTCTTTTACCACCACTGTTTTATCCTTCCATGTCTAGTTTTTATACACTTCCATCATGGCAACCGGGGTATGAATTCTCATTTTATATAATGGCATTATTAACAATTGTGTTAACAACACTAACTACGTACTTTGCGTGTTATAAAGTGCTAAAAGAGAATCCAGCTAAGACATTACGACCTAAAGCTCCTAAAACTGCTAAAAAAGGAATCCTAGAAAAAATCCCATTTTGGCATAAAACATCATTTGTGACCCGTTGGAATTATCGAGACATTATGCGCAATAAAGTCCGATCTATTATGGCAGTTGTCGGTGTGTTAGGATGTACTGCATTATTAGTTGCGGCCTTCGGTATGAAAGCGGATATGGATGATTTACGTGATTGGCAATATGAAAAAATAAATCAATTTTCTTCAAAACTTAACATTGATGAAATGGCCACACCAGAGTTAATCAAATCTGCAAAAGAAGCTGTTAATGGTGAATATTTATTAGAAGGTGCAGTAGAGATTAGAACAGAAGATAAAAAGAAAACAGGGAGCATTACTGTATTAGATGATGGTAACTTATTACAATATACAGATGTCAATGTTAAAAATATAGATTTACCTAAAAATGGACTATCTATATCTTATAAGATAGCTAATGAACTAGGTGTAAAAGTAGGGGATACTATAGAATGGTATATGTATGGTGATACATCATGGAAAACATCTATTGTTGAAACGATATATCGTCATCCAACTTCACAAGGAATATCAATTTATAAAGAGTATTATGAAGATTGCGGATATACATTTACACCAACTGCAATATTGACTACAGAAGATGTAACAAAAACGTATGATGGTATTGCGAGTGTGATGAATAATGTTGACATTATCAGTGGTTGGGATGAACTGACAGAAGCAATGTTATTGATGGTCACTATATTGATTGTTGCAGCAGTAGTTTTAGCGATTGTTGTACTATATAATTTAGGGATCTTATCCTTAACGGAAATGAAAAGAGATTTAGCAACATTAAAAGTTGTAGGATTTAAAACCAAGAAATTACAGAAATTGATGTTAATTCAAAATATTTGGTTATCATTAATTGGATTTATGATTGGAATACCGTTGGGGAAATGGTTAATAGATGTTATGATCGAATCTATGGGAAGTTCAATGGATATGACAAACATTATACATTTACCAACAATTGTAATTAGTTTTGTAATAGTGATAGTATTAGCTATACTAGTCAATATTATGTTTTATAAAAAATTAAAGAATGTTGATATGGTAGCGGCTTTAAAAGGCGTTGAATAAAAGGAGAAATTCTCCTTTTTTTTATTTTATTCAACAGATTGTTTCCTTTCTTTTTATATGATATAATGTTTTGTGTTAGTTAGGGCTAACTATATTAGGAGGATATCATATGCATCGAAAAATATATAGAGGAGTTTATATTGCATTAGGGTTTATTTGTTTAGGAGTTGGCGCAATTGGTGTTGTTTTACCAGTACTTCCAACAACACCTTTTTTATTGTTGGCATCTTTTTTCTTAGCAAGAGGTTCAACGAAATTCCATAATTGGTTAGTTGAGACAAAGCTTTATAAAAATCATTTACATGAATTTGTTCAAACAAGATCTATGACTTTGAAGACAAAATGGTGTATTTTATTACCCGCATCATTTATGTTAATTCTTGCTTTTATATTTAGCCCAATTTGGCATGCACAAGTATTAATTGTTTTTGCATTTTTATTTAAGTATTATTACTTCTTCTTTAGAATAAGGACAATAAAGGAAGAGTCCGCATAAATGGAATTAGATCAAACAATTATTAAGAAAAGAGAATCAGAGAAACAATTGATTACACTAATGATTGAAATTTATTGTAAAGGGAATAAACATCAAAAGGGAATTTGTGATGATTGTCAAACATTGATTCAATACTCTCATGAACGTATTGAACGTTGCCCATATATGGAAACTAAAACATTTTGTAGTAAATGTAAAACACATTGTTATAAACTAGATATGCGTGAGAAAATTAGAACAGTTATGCGTTACGCTGGTCCAAGAATGATGTTACATCATCCTATTATCGCTATTCGCCATGTAATCGAAGAAAAGAGGAAGTAAAATATGATAAAGAAAAGGTTAGTACAACTACTAGAGGAAAATATCATACATATAAAAAAGACAATTGTTTTTAATTGGATTGCCTTAGTTATGAATATTATATTTATATTTTTAATAGCCAATGTTTTTCAACAAGCTAAAGATCGTCAACTATCAATACAGTCAACGGGTGTATTGTTAGTGATTTGTTTAGTTATTTTTATGGTTCGATATTTTGTTCAAAAACAATCTGTAATGAGTAGTTATCAAGCATCCGTTGGTGTGAAACAAACATTACGAGAAAAAATATATCGAAAATTACTAAGTTTGGGAACAACATATCAAGAACAAATGTCTACAGCTGAAGTAGTACAAGTAACTATGGAAGGAGTAGAACAATTAGAAATATATTTCGGTAAGTATTTACCACAGTTATTTTATAGTTTATTAGCACCGCTTACCTTATTTATAGTGATTCTCTTTATCAATGTTAAAATAGCGATAGTGCTATTTATATTTGTACCATTGATTCCTATTTCAATTGTTGTTGTTCAAAAAATAGCGAAGCGAATATTATCTAAATATTGGAATAGTTATACAGGTTTAGGGGATAGTTTCTTAGAGAATTTACAAGGATTAACTACGTTATAGATATATCAAGCAGACGAAGTTAAAACGAAACAAATGGATAAAGAAGCGGAGCATTTTAGAAAAGTAACAATGCGTGTATTAACAATGCAATTAAACTCTATTAGTGTAATGGATTTGGTTGCTTTTGGTGGGGCCGCATTAGGAATACTACTTGCGATATTTGAGTTTCAAAATGGAAATATTAATTTAATTGGAATGATTGTTATTATCTTACTATCATCAGAATTTTTTATTCCTTTACGCTTGTTAGGCTCATTCTTCCATATTGCGATGAATGGTATGGCAGCGAGTGATAAAATATTTAAAATATTAGATATGGAAATAGACAGTAATAAAACAACGGATATCTCTTTAGAAGATATGCCAATTACTCTTAATAATGTTAATTTCTCTTATCAAGAAGATCGTCAAATATTAAAAGATGTAAATGTAATAATCCCTAAACAATCCTGCATTGCTTTGGTTGGTAGTTCTGGTTGTGGAAAAAGTACAATTGCGAATATTATAAGTGGGTATCATAGCGGATACCAAGGAAGCATTCAATGGGGAGATACAGAATTATCTACAATCAGTGAAGATAGTTTATTTGAACAAATTACACTAGTAAATCATGATGGATATGTATTTGCTGGAACGATTGCTTATAATCTTCAAATGGTTGGTAGTCATGTTACGGAAACAAAAATGTGGGAAGTATTGAAACTTGTAAAATTAGATGCATTTGTTAAAGAACAAGGTGGATTATCAATGCCTTTATTAGAACAAGGTTCTAATTTATCAGGTGGTCAAAAACAACGTCTAGTATTAGCTAGAGCATTATTAAAAGATACACCAGTCTATGTCTTTGATGAAGCAACATCAAATATTGATGTTGAAAGTGAAAATACAATAATGGAAGTTATATATAATTTAAAAAAGACAAAAACATTAATTCTGATTTCTCATCGATTAGATAATATCAAAAATGCAGATCAGATTTATATGATGGAAACAGGAGCGATTGTAGAACAAGGAACACATCAACAATTACTTAACAAAGAAGGTGCATACGCGACTATGTATCAACAACAAGCTGATTTATTATCAATCACTAAGGGGGTAAATAACGATGAAGAGAAGTGCTAACAAAGTAATGTTATCTTTAATTGGGTTAATTACACCTTTATTACATGTTATGATTATCGCTATTATTTTAGGAATTATTGGTTATTTATATGCGATATTTATTACAGTTTTAGCAGCGATGTCAATAGCTTCTTTGTTGGATACAGGAACGTTGTCAAACACCATCTTAATCATTATGATGGTTGGAGCAATTGCTCGTGGTTTCTTACGTTATGGAGAACAAGCTTGTAACCATTATATTGCATTTAAATTATTAGCTTTAATTCGTCATAAAGTATTTGTTAAGCTAAGAAACTTAGCACCAGCTAAATTAGAAGGAAAAGATAAAGGGAATTTAATCTCTATTATTACTAATGATATTGAATTATTAGAGGTGTTTTATGCACATACTATTTCACCAATTGTAATAGCGTTTATTGTTTCTTTAATTATGTTATTTTTTGTTGGTCAATATCATATTGGATTAGCTTGCATCGCTTTACTAGCATATATATGGATTGGTGCAATACTACCTATTTATTTTAGTAAAAAAGGAAGTGCTATTGGACAATCACACCGTGATCATTTTGGTAAAATGAATAGTTTTGTTTTAGAAAGTATTCGTGGTATTAAAGAAAGTATGCAATTTAAACATGGTGAAAAGCGTTTACAAGAAATGAATAATGAAACTAGTTCTTTAGAAGACAAACAAGGAAAATTAAAGAGATTAGAAGCCTTGAATAAAGGTGTTACTGATATTAGTGTATTGTTATTTTCATTCCTTATGTTTGTTGGTGGATTATATTTATATAATAATCATGACATTACGTTTACTGGTTTATTAGTAAGTACAATCGCAATGTTCTCATCTGTTGGACCAGTAGTAGCTTTAAGTAGTTTATCGAATAATTTATATCATACTATTGCGAGCGGAAATCGAGTATTGGATTTATTAGAAGAAGAACCCATTGTTCAAGATATTGTAAATCAAGAAACAGCATCTTTTGGAGATATCAATTTTAGTGATGTAACTTTCAGTTATGATGGAAAAGAAAAAATATTAGAGGATATTAATCTTGGTATTAAAGAAAAAGAAATTATTGGTATTCATGGTAAAAGTGGTTCTGGTAAGTCAACACTATTAAAATTATTAATGCGATTTTGGAGTGCCAATAACGGGAATATTACAATTGATAATCGTGATATTGAAGGTATTAATACAAATGATTTACGTAATATGGAAGCATATGTTACACAAGATACTTACGTATTCAATGATAGTCTAGCTAGTAATATTTCTTTAGGTAAAGCAGATGTTAGTATTGAACAAATTGTGGATGCTGCTAAAAAGGCTTCTATACATGATTTCATTATGGAATTACCTAAGGGGTATGAAACCAATGTTGGTGAATTAGGAGGCAGTTTATCTGGTGGTGAAAGGCAACGTATTGGTCTTGCAAGAGCATTCTTACATCAAACAAATCTAATTTTATTGGATGAACCAACAAGTAATTTAGATAGTTTAAATGAAGCAATTATTTTACAAACACTACAACAAGAAAGTAAAGAAAAAACAATTATCTTAGTATCACATCGTAAATCAACAATGAGTATTGTTGATACCATTTATACAATGAAAGATATGAGAAATTCATAGAACAATGTCATAAAATAATTTCCTCTACATATAAGTAAATATGGGAGGAATTTGATGGAGCAATTAAGTTATGAAGTTTTAGCACTACAAAACGAACATCATATAGGAGATACTAAAATCTTTTCTTACTATATCGAGTATCTGCATTTTAATATTGATACTCCAGGATTTCAAGCATTAAACGAAAGAAATCTAGAAGAAGCTAAACAGCGACAAGTATATGCCTTAAACGTATTGTATGGGAATGCTGTTCAAGCATATTACACAGGTAGCCAAGGATTGCCGTATGAATATAGTGTAACAATGCGTGTAACTGAAGATGGGAATAGTATAATGAGTGGGTTCTCTGATGAATACATTTATAGCGGTGGAGCACATGGAAATACAGTTAGAAGACCGTATACGTACGATACAACAACTGGTGTTCAAAAACGGTTATGTGATTTTATGACAAATCCAAACTGTAATGAATGTATTATTAATAACATTATTAATCAAATTAGCACGAGTGGTCAAACGTCTATATATTTTCCAAACTATGCAGATTTAGTTCGACAAACCTTTAATGCTAATAATTACTATGTAACCCCACAAGGTGTTATTGTATTCTTTGGTCAATATGATATTGCACCATATTCATCAGGTATTCGAACATTCATTATTCCATATAATGCATGTTAGCTATGTATATGAAACCCATATTCTTAATAGTATAGGAGAGATATAATGGAACAAGGGTTAGATTATGATGTGTTAGTGTTAGAAGATACGATTTATTTAAGTAATGTTGAAGTTTTTAAATATCGTTTGGAGTATTTACAGTTTAGAGTTGGGACGCCAGCTTTTGATGCTCTAAATCAAAGAAATCTAAGGGAAGTTCAAACTCGAAAATCATATGCAATGAATACTCTATATGGAAATGCTGTCCAGGCATATTTAAGAGGAAGCAAAGGTTTACCATATGAATATGATAGTAAAATTATTGTTACAATGAATCAAGATAATGTTTTTAGTGCGTATTTAGAAGAATATGTATATACAGGTGGAGCGCATGGAAATACCACTCGTCAACCATTTACGTATGATACGAAAACTGGTCAAAATCGCACACTTTGTAGCTTTATGAAACAAGAAGGATGTTTAACTTGTATTAGTAATAATATTATTAATCAGATTAGAACTAGTGGCCAAGAAAATCAATATTTTTCAAACTATGCAGATTTAGTACCACAAACATTTGAAGCCAAGGAGTTCTATGTAAAACCAGATGGAGTGGTAGTATATTTTGGGTTATATGAAATAGCTCCATATGCCTCTGGCATTCGAGAATTTACAATTCCATTTAATGCTTGTTAAAAATATTATTTTTCTAGACAAAATTGGTTGTCAAAAAATGCAATAAATGGTATTATGCAAGTAGTTATACGACTGACGGAAGTGGAATTGACCACATGGAGTATAATCGTAATGAGCCGACCGTCTGGGCATTTGTCCGGACGAGTAGGCTCTTTTTTCGTTTTCAAAAAGAGTAATTTCTAAAAATGCAAAAAATTATGATAAAATTATTTTGGATATCCAAACTTGGTAACCGACAATATGTAAATAAGAAAGGATGAAAATGAATGTTAAGTGATGTTGAAATTGCACAAAGTGCAAAAATGAAACCCATAAAGGATGTTGCAGAAACATTAGGGTTAAAAGAAGATGATTTAGAATTATATGGTAAGTATAAAGCCAAAATTTCTTTAGATACTGTAAAAGAAATGAATCAAAAAAAGGATGGTAAATTAGTTTTAGTTACAGCAATTAATCCAACACCTGCTGGTGAAGGTAAAACAACAACAATGATTGGTTTACATCAAGCATTATTTAAAATGGGCAAAAAGTCACTCGTAGCGATGCGTGAGCCATCTTTAGGCCCATGTTTTGGTGTTAACGGGGGAGCCGCTGGTGGTGGTTATGCCCAAGTTGTTCCACTGGAAGATATTAACTTACATTTTACTGGTGATATTCATGCGATAACTTCAGCGAATAATTTAATTGCAGCTATGTTAGATAATTCTATTCACCAAGGAAATCCGTTACATATAGACGTACGTACAGTTGTATGGAAACGTGTTGTCGATTTAAATGATCGTGCTCTACGTCATATTACTTGTGGTTTAGGAGGAAAGGTAAATGGAGTTCCTCGTGAAGACGGTTTTGATATCAGCGTTGCAAGTGAAGTAATGGCGATTTTATGTTTAGCGAATGATTTAGAAGATTTAAAACAAAGAGCAGCAAGAATGATTGTAGCTTATAATACGGATGGTAATCCAGTTACTGTTGATGATATCAAAGCAACAGGGGCTGTTACTTTATTGTTAAAAGATGCAATTAAACCGAATATAGTACAAACTTTAGATCATGCACCAGTATTGGTACATGGTGGTCCATTTGCGAATATTGCTCATGGGTGTAATTCGGTTATGGCTACTAAACTTGCTTTAAAACTTGGTGATTATGCGATTACAGAAGCAGGTTTTGGTGCTGATTTAGGAGTTGAAAAATTCTTGGATATTAAATGCCGCCAAGCTGGTTTGCATCCAGATGCAGTCGTTATTGTAGCGACAATTAGAGCGTTAAAAATGCATGGTGGTGTAAATAAAAAAGAGTTGGGACCAGAAAACTTAGAAGCGTTAGAAAAAGGAATTCAAAATCTAGAGAAACATATTGAAAATATTGCGAAATATAAAATACCTAGTGTTGTAGCGATTAATGTATTCCCAACAGATACACAAGCAGAAATTGATTTGTTACATGCAATCTGTGAAAAACAAGGCGTGGAAGTAGCGATTTCAAAAGTATGGGCTGAAGGTGCAGATGGTGGAATGGATTTAGCTAACAAGGTATTAACAACCTTAGAAACAAAGGAATCTAACTTCACACCAATTTATAGTTTAGAAGATAGTTTGACTACAAACCTAGACACTATCGCTAAAGAGATATATGGTGCAGATGGTGTAGAATTTGATAGAAAAGTATTAAACAAGATTAAAAAGTATGAAGCACAAGGATTAGGAGATTTACCAATTTGTATTGCTAAAACACAATATTCATTGTCTGATCAACCAACATTACTTGGTCGACCAAGCAATTTTACAGTAAAAATAAATGATTTGATTCCAAATACTGGAGCCGGATTCATGGTGGCTATTTCTGGTGATATTATGCGTATGCCTGGATTACCAAAAACACCAGCAGCTGTAAATATGGATATTGATGCCGAAGGCAAAATTACAGGATTATTTTAAATAAAGGAGATAAGGGTGAAATGATGAAAGTAGCAGTAGTAATGGGGTCAAAAAGCGATTTACCAAAGTTAACAGAAATGATTACGTTTTTAAAATCTTATGATGTAGAAGTTGATGTTCGTGCGCTGTCAGCACATCGTGCACATGATGCTTTGAGTGCATTTATTGCGGAAACAAAAACAAATGGTACAGAAGTAATAATTGCTGCAGCCGGAAAAGCTGCCCATTTACCAGGGGTAATTGCAGCTATGACAACTTCACCAGTTATTGGGATTCCAATTAAAGCTTCAGCGTTAGATGGAATGGATGCTTTATTATCAATTGTACAAATGCCAGCAGGTATTCCAGTAGCGACTGTCGCTATTGATGGAAGTATGAATGCTGGGATCTTAGCTTTAGAAATGATGGCAATTAAACATGAGGATTTAAAAACAAAATTAGAAGCATATCGTAAAAAGATGACAGAAGACAATTTAAAAGCTAATCTTGAAGTAATAGAAGAATGTAAATAGGGGAAGAGGAGAACGACAATGACAAAACCATTATATGAAGGAAAAGCGAAACAAGTATTTGAAACAGAAAATCCAAATGAATATTTAATACATTATAAAGATGATGCAACAGCTGGTAATGGTGAAAAGCATGATCAGTTTGATGGAAAAGGTGTATTAAATAATACGATTTCTTGTATTATCTTTGATATGTTAGAAGAAGCTGGTATCAAGACACATATGATTAAGAAGATTAATGAAAGAGATATTCTAGTTAAAAAAGTTTCAATATTTCCATTAGAAGTTATTATTCGTAATATTACTACTGGTTCTTTTTGTAAACGTTTAGGAGCTCCTGAAGGAGTTGTCTTAGAAGAACCTATCTTTGAATTTAGTTATAAAAATGATGATTATGGAGATCCATTAATTAATGATGATCATGCAGTAGCTTTAAATTTAGCTACTAGAGAAGAAATTGCTTTCATTAGAAAAGAAACTTTAAAGATTAATACATTATTAAAAGAGTTCTTCTTAAAATTTAATTTAAAATTAGTGGATTTCAAAATTGAATTTGGAAAAACAGATGATGGTGAAATCTTATTAGCGGATGAAATCTCACCAGATTCATGTCGCTTATGGGATGTGGATACAAATCAAAAATATGATAAAGATGTTTTTAGACAAGACATTGGGGATTTAATCGAAACATATAAAGAAGTATTAGCTCGTTTACAAAAATAAGATAGGTGGAGGAAGAATCATGA
This sequence comes from Coprobacillaceae bacterium, assembly GCA_047973105.1. Taxonomy (GTDB): domain Bacteria; phylum Bacillota_I; class Bacilli_A; order Erysipelotrichales; family Coprobacillaceae; genus CAKVJS01. The sequence continues at coordinate 10,721 of JBKEBJ010000226.1, forward strand.
GTGATAAATATAGAGAAGCTGGTGTTGATTTAGAAGCCGGATATGAATCGGTTAGATTAATTAAGTCCCATGTGGCAAGAACAAAGATAAAAGGTGCTGTCGATTCTATTGGGGCCTTTGGGGGGATGTTTGATTTAAGTGTATTAAATTTAAAAGAGCCAGTATTAGTATCTGGAACAGATGGCGTTGGTACAAAACTAATGTTAGCTTTTGAATGTGATAAACATGATACGATTGGTATTGATGCTGTAGCGATGTGTGTTAATGATGTATTAGTGCAAGGGGCTATGCCTATTTATTTCCTAGATTATTTAGCAGTAGGTAAGAATTATCCAGAAAAAATAGAACACCTAGTAAAAGGAGTAGCTGATGGCTGTGTCCAAAGTGAATGTGCTTTAATTGGTGGAGAAACAGCTGAAATGCCTGATATGTATAGTGAAAATCATTATGATATTGCAGGTTTCTGTGTAGGGGCAGTTGAAAAGAGTAAATTGTTAGATAGGCAAGGAATTAAAGAAGGACAGGTTTTAATTGGTTTACCATCTAGTGGTTGTCATTCTAATGGTTATTCGTTAATTCGTAAAGTGTTATTAAAAGATGCTGAATTAAATGTAAATGATTATTATGCAGCTTTTGATAAAACTCTAGGAGAGGAATTGTTAACACCAACAAAAATCTATGTTAAAGCAATTAAACATTTATTAGAAAATAATGTTGATATTAAAGGTATGTCACATATTACTGGTGGTGGATTTCATGAAAACTTACCACGTATGTTAAAAGAAGGATTAGGAGTTAGTATAGATATTACTAGTTTCCCAAGACCAGAAATCTTTAATTTAATTCAAGAAACAGGAAAAATTCCAGATAAAGAAATGTATAATGTTTTTAATATGGGAATTGGTTTTGTATTAGCTGTAGAAGAAGATACAGTGGATTCTGTATTGAAATTATTAAAAGATATTAATGAAGAAGCATATATCATTGGTAATGTAACAAATAGTGGAGAGGTTTGTTTACAATGGTAAAAAAAATAGCCGTTTTGGTCTCTGGAAGTGGTACTAACTTACAAGCGATTATCGATAATCAAGATACACTACATGGGGAAGTAGTTTTGGTAGTTTCTAATCGTAAAAACGCGTATGGATTACAAAGGGCAAAAAATGCTAATATTGAAACAGCAGTCATTAGAAATGACGATGAGACAATGATTAAATTACTACAAGAAAGAGAAGTGGACATTGTTGTCTTAGCTGGGTATCTAGCGATATTATCGCCAGAATTTATAGCTGCTTATCCAAATAAAATAATAAATATCCATCCTTCATTACTACCAAGTTTTGGTGGTAAAGGAGCGTATGGTTTACACGTACATGAACAAGCATTAGATAGAGGCGTTAAAATCACTGGGGCAACTGTTCACTTTGTTAGTGAAGAAGTGGATGGAGGACCAATCATTATTCAAGAAGCTTGTGATATTAGTGATTTAACGACTGCTGAAGAAATACAACAACGAGTATTAAAAATAGAACATGTCATTTTATCAAAAGCGATTAAAGCAATTTGTGAAGACAACATAACAATTGAGAAAGGTAAGGTAATCATACATGCATAAAAGAGCGTTAATTAGTGTAACAAATAAAGATGGAATTGTAGACTTTGCGAAGTCTTTAGTTTCTTTAGGATTTGAAATAGTTTCAACTGGTGGAACAATGAAACAATTAGTGGAACAAGATATTCCTTGTATTTCTATTGATGAAGTTACTGGATTTCCAGAAATGTTAGATGGTCGTGTAAAAACGTTACATCCAAAAGTCCATGGAGGATTATTATATCTTCGTGATAATGAAGAACATGTTAAAACAGTAAAAGAACATAATATTGCTTCTATTGATTTAGTATGTGTTAATCTTTATGAATTTGAAAAAGCATTAGAAGCTGGTAAGCCAATGGCAGAAATGATTGAAAATATTGATATTGGTGGACCATCAATGATTCGTTCAGCCGCAAAGAACTTTAAAGATGTTTTAATTGTTACGGATCCTAAAGACTATACTAAAGTTATCGATGCTTTAAAAGAGACAAAAGATGATTATGATTTTAGATTACAATTAGCGTATAAAGCATTTTCGATTACTGGAAGTTATGATGCAACAATATCACGTTATTTTGCAGGTATTGTTGGTGATGATTTCCCAGATATCTTAAATATTTCATTAAAGAAAACAGAGCATTTACGTTATGGAGAAAACTCACAACAAAGAGCGAATGCTTACACGGATTCTTTTGTACAAGAAACATTGCTAGATTATGATCAATTACATGGT
>JBKEBJ010000227.1:0-2196 GCA_047973105.1 Coprobacillaceae bacterium
CTTTTATAACACTTGTAGTTAAATTCATTAATAGTTTGTTTTACAAATTGAAATTCCAATTTTTAAATACCTTCAATTGATGCATTTTAGATATTTATTGATGCCATATTCTTCTTCAAAATTCTTATGTATATTTGTTGAAACTTATTGTCCAATAATAGAATTTACTAAAACTTGATAAATATCAGGAATGATAGGATGTTAAATATCGCCTACTCTCTCTAATAAATGCATTAACATCACATCTTTATTTTTCAAAGTCTGTAGTTCTTCTTTTACATATAAAATATTCCATTATATTTCCTATTTTCATTACAAATATGAAAAAGATTAGTTTACTCATTAAAATTTAATTTTCTTCAAACGATTCATTAATAAAGTATCATTATATTCATCATTACTATATAAAACACCAATACAATCCATTGTTTTAGAAGGATATACACCACGATATTGCACATCTTTATGAATGTTTTGAATTTGATGTTCTAAATGATCCCCGATATATGGACAATCTAAATCTGGTATATCTTTTCTCGTAACCATCTTATTTTTACGAAAAGTATCGATTACCTTGTCAACTGTATATTTAGATACCTGTATTTCCATATTAACTCCCAATGTATTCACACAAACAACTCATTTTAGATACAAGTTTAATAACCAACGATACAATCATAATACCGAAAATCAATTAATAAAGAAACTAATTTTACCGATAGGTCATAGTTTTTTATTAGTGTTTGTTTAATACATAAAATTGCGGTAAAATAATATATAGTTATTTAACAATTTATGATTATTAATATACATATATTGACAAATATACATATCAGCGTTGCTGTATTAATACAGCAATACAGAAGGAGGAAAGTATGAAAATAAATGATATTCAATATAAAGGATTAACATCACTAGAAGTAAGCAAGCGAATTGAAGAAGGAAAAGTAAATATTGTAAAAGATACTATTACTAAATCTTATAAAGATATTATCTTATCTAATACAGTTACTTTTTTTAATATTATCAATATTAGTTTATTGTTTTTAGTTCTACTTGTTGGTTCCTATAAAAACTCAATGTTTATTTTCATAATAACGATAAATACTGCAACTGGAATATATCAAGAGATAAAGGCTAAAAAGACATTAGATAAGTTATCAATTCTTACAACTACTAAAATCGATGTTTTACGAAATGGTGAGTTAACAAATATAAATGTGGATGAACTAGTATTAGATGACTATATGGTTTTAATATCTGGTGATCAAATCCCTGCAGACGCTATTGTCATTGAAGGACAATTAGAAGTTAATGAAGCCTTGCTTACTGGAGAATCTGATGGCGTTGTTAAACTAAATGAAGATTCTTTATATTCTGGAAGTTTTGTTACTTCTGGAAAAGCTTTATGTAAAGTAATACATGTTGGTGAAGATAATTATATGCAACAAATTACAAAAGAGGCTAAAAAATTCAAAAAACATACTTCACAATTAAATAAAAGTTTAAATCAAATATTAAAAATCATTAGTATTATCATCGTTCCTTCAGGAATATTGTTATTCTTAAAACAATTTTATATTAGTGGTCATACTTTCCAAAGTGCGATTGTTAGTACTGTCGCAGCTGCTTTAGGTATGATTCCAGAAGGTTTAGTATTATTAACTAGTGTTGCTTTAACGCTCAGTGTTTTACGTCTAGCGAAGAAAAAAACATTAGTACAAGAACTATATTGTATAGAAACATTAGCTCGTGTTGATGTCCTTTGTCTAGATAAAACAGGAACTATTACTGAAGGTAAAATGCGTGTTGAAAAAGTTGATGCCTTGATACAATGTGATATTCCTAGAATCATCGGAAACTTAATGTATTGTTTAGAAGATAGTAACGTTACTTCGATGGCTTTAAAAGAGCACTTTCCAACAGACCAAAGTTTCCAACCACATTATGTAATCCCCTTCTCTTCAGAAAGAAAATATAGTGGCGTATCCTTTGTAAATGAAGGTAGCTATTATTTAGGAGCACTTCAATTCCTTTTTCCAAAAGGAAATAAGGCATTAGAAACTAAATGTTCAGAATACGCAAAACAAGGATATCGTATCCTTGTTTTGGTTCATAGTAAAACAATAGTTGATGATGAATCATTACCTGAAGAATTAATGCCTTGTGCTTTAATTCTGATTTCAGATGTTATTC
>JBKEBJ010000246.1:0-13324 GCA_047973105.1 Coprobacillaceae bacterium
ATTTAAGACTTATTTAAGATTTGATTAAGGGTTATTTAACTCTTTTTTTATATACTAGAGTTGTAGAAAGAAGGGGAATGTATGAAAGAAGAAATACTAAGAACTCAAAATATAACGAAAATATTTGGAGAACAAAAAGCACTTGATAATATTAATATCAAGATTAATAAAGGAGATATTTATGCATTAGTTGGACGTAATGGCGCAGGTAAGACAACCTTAATGAATATTATTACATCCTTATCAATTGCAGAAGAAGGAAGTGTTTATTTATTTGGACAAGATAGTTCAAATAATGAAAATATAAAGAATAGAATGGGAAGCATGATTGAAAACCCAGCGTTTTTTCCAAATTTAACTGCAGAAGAGAATTTAAAATATTACTGCATATTAAAAGGGATTGTTGACCAAAGCCAAATTAAAAAGGTATTAAAAAGAGTAGGGTTAGAGACAGTTGGTAAAAAGAAGTTTAAACAATATTCTTTAGTGATGAAACAAAGATTAGGTATTGCGTATTCAATACTAAACAACCCGGATTTTATTATTTTAGATGAACCAATTAATGGTTTAGATCCTATGGGAATTGCAGAGATACGTAAAACATTATTAGAGTTACAAGAAGAAAATGTAACAATATTAATTTCAAGTCATATTTTATCTGAGTTGTATATGGTCGCAAATCGTTTCTGTTTTATTGAAAGAGGACAAATGATTAAAGAAATTACTAAAGAAGAATTAGATAATGAGTGTAGTCGTTGTTTAGCGATTAAAGTAAACGATGTTAAACAAGCAAGCGTTATTTTAGAGAATACATTAAATACTACAAATTATAAAGTATTAAATGATAATGAAATACGTTTATATGAGTATCTAGACTCAGCACCACTAATTAGTAAAAAACTATTAGAAAATAATATTGAATTATATGGAATCGGAGAAACTGGAATTTCATTAGAAGATTACTTCAGAATTATGATTGGGGAGGGAGAAATCAATGTTTAATATAATACGAGCTGATTTATATCGCATTTTGAGAGGTAAAGGATTTTATATTTGTTTATTATTAATCGCTCTAACATTTAGTGCTAGTATTTTTCTAAAACAGGGGGGGAAGTATTGGTGTTAATACAAACATAAATGAAACAGATAAATTTGAAGAGATAAAAAGTACAGATGATTTCTTAGATATGATTAATAACACTGAGGAACATCCAGTAGATATGGATATCATGGGAACAGCCGCAAATGTTTATTACTTCTTAATATTTGTAGTATTTGTTGTACTTTGTACTGATTTATCAGGTCATACCGCTAAAAATGTTATTTCATCAGGGATATCCCGAAAAACTTATTATCTATCCAAATTGGTTCTATCATTAGGTCTAGGAACAGTGTTTATTCTATTCCACACATACGGAGGATATTTTGGAAATCTATTAATTAATGGAAGTGGTTTTAGTTCTAGTTTATATGATGTTACTATTGTAATGTTACGACAATTCCCTGTGTTTTATGGTATAATAGCGGTATTAGTAATGTTAAGTGCAATACTTCAAAAGACTGCAAAATTTAATGCAGTAGCTATTGGTATGGTTATGGGAATACAATTATTATTCATGGTTGTTGGAGGTATTACTGGTTGGGATTTACAACCAATACAACAATTCGAATTTAATACTATTATTCAAAGTATGGCTGTCGTTGGATCCGTCTCAACACAAACATTAGTTGTTGGTGTTGGAACTGGGGTAGTGATGGTAGTTGGCGCAACAATGATTGGAATGCAATACTTTAAAAAATGTACGATTAAATAATAAGGAGGATAGCGTATGATAATAATTACTGTGATTTCAATACTATTATTATGTATAGCTATCCTTTATATTTATCATCTTAGAAATAGTTTAAAAAAGATAGCTCATGATTTAAAGAATAAAAAGAATCAAAGCACAAATACAATTTTAACAAGTGAAAGTAATACTAAAGAAATTCGAGAAGTAGTACATGAAGTAAACGCTATAACACAACATTATAAGCAACAGGAAATTCAAATTGAGAAGAAGAATAAACAGCTTCAAAAAACAATTGTTAATATATCTCATGATTTACGAACACCGTTGACATCTTCTATAGGATATCTGGAATTATTACAATCTTATGATATGCCCGAGGATAAGAAGAAAGAATATGAGAAAATTATTGGTTCCAAATTAGAAGAACTAACAAATTTAATAGAAGATTTCTTTGTATTCACGAAATCAATATCTAATAATGAAGAAATAGTATTAGAAAAATTAGATATTAATAGAATCTTTGAGGAAGCAATGATTACTTATTATCAAGATTTCACAATGAGGGGAAGAATGCTTCATATTCATGGAAACCAAAAAGTAATCATAACAAGTAATGAGAGAATGTTACGAAGAATCTTTAACAATATTATTGGAAATGCATTAAAACATAGTGAGGGGGATGTATTTGTGAATGTTGAGGTAAAAGATAAAGTATCCTATACATTTACTAATACAGTACATGAAAAAATAGAAGTAGAGCGCTTGTTTGATGAGTTTTATACAGCTGATATTTCAAGGACAAAACAACAAACAGGTTTGGGGTTAGCGTTAGTTAAAGAGTTTGTAGAACAATTATCAGGAAATGTAATTGCGAAACAAGAAGGAAATCAATTACATATTATCTTATCTTGGCCATTAGACAATAAAGAGTGATATCTTTATTGCCTTTTTTTTGATATAATGCAAAAAGGTGAGATACATGAAAATTAATATGTCTTTATTAGAAAAAAACAAAAAATATATAGTTGGGGTATCTGGTGGTGTAGACTCGATGGCCCTTTTAGACATTCTTCAAAAACAACAATACCATCTAATTGTTTGTCATGTGAACTACCATCTTAGGCATGATAGTAACGAAGATCAAACATTAGTTGAGACATATTGTAAAACACATAATATTCCTTGTTTTATTAAAGAAGTCTCTAATAAAGAATATCAAAAGGATAACTTTCAAATGCAAGCTCGTGAGATACGTTATGGCTTTTATCGTGAAATAGGAGAACGATGCAAAACAAATAGTGTTATTCTCGGACATCACTTAGATGATGTGATAGAAACGATTTATATGCAGTTAGAAAGAAAGAATACAAAAGGTTATTTAGGAATTTCTGCAACAAGTAAAGTTATGGAAATGGATGTATATCGTCCATTTATCGAGGCTCCTAAAGCACAATTATATGAGTATTGTAAAAAGTATGAAGTTCCATATCATGAGGACTATACAAATTTTCAAACGGATTTTACAAGAGATTATGTTCGCAATGTAACATTAAAAGAAATCTCAGATATAGATAAACAAAAATTACTATTAAAGGCTAAAGAACATAACATTCGATATAAAAATAAACATAATCAACTAGTTCCTTACATAAAGTTATATCAGCGACAAAAGTATTTGCGCTATTCAAAGATACCAAGAGATATGTTAGAAGATATCATTTATCAAATGATTAAAGAAACAGTATATCCACCTTATATTTCTAATACTTTGGTAGAAGAAGTAGTAAAACAACTACAAAGTAAAAAACCAAATATTGAAGTTACTTTACCACTTAATACTGTGTTCATAAAAGAATACGATAATATTTACGTTTCCAAAACTAAAAGTATAGATGGATACTGTTTAAAATATTCGAATTTGGTGTATGATAAACATGATTATTTCTATCTTTCGAAAGAAGGACATATTAATGAAGGAATATATGTAGAAAGTACGGATTTTCCACTAGTTATTCGCTCATACCGTCCAGGAGATATGATAGTTACCAGTGGTGGAACAAAGAAAGTATCAAGGTTGTTTATTGATAAAAAAGTTCCAAAAAGACAACGTCATCTTTGGCCAGTTGTGGAAAGAGCTGATGGAACTATCATTTTAGTGCCAAATATTGCGAAAAATATTGGCTATTTATATACAAAACCTAATATATTTGTGATAAAATATAAGGACTTAGGGGAGTGAATAGAATGAATATGCATAAGGATATAAAGGAAGTATTATTTAGTGAAGAACAGATTAGAGAAAAATGTATAGAATTAGCAGGTCAAATTGATGAAGACTATGCAGGAGAATCTATTCTTTTAGTTGGATTACTAAAAGGCTCTGTACCTTTTATGGCTGAATTAGGAAAACATTTAAAGAGTGATGTTCGATTTGATTATATGAATGTTAGTAGCTATGATGGTGTAGAATCTAAGACATTGGTTGTTAAACAAGATTTACAAGAGGAAATCAGTGGACAAAATATTTTAATTGTTGAAGATATTCTAGATACTGGTAAAACACTAAACAATGTCAAACAAATGTTAGAAACAAGAAATGCGAAAAGTGTTAAAATTGTGACTTTGTTAGATAAAGAAGAAGGGCGTGTATTTGAAATGAAAGCAGAGTATGTAGGATTTAAAATCCCAAATGCTTTTGTAGTAGGATATGGCTTAGACTTTAATGAGAGATATCGACAATTGCCATATGTAGGCATTTTAAAAGAAGATTGTTATAAATAGATAAGGAGAAAGTATGAATAATAAGCAAGGGTTATTAAAATCAATATTGCCATGGGTACTTGTTTTAGTATTATTTGTAGGAGGGTACTCTTTCATCACATCTGGTGAAAGCAAAGAAATCAAATACAATGAATTTGTAGAGATTGTTGAAAACAAAGAAGTAAAAGAAGTAGAAATTGTACCTTCTAGTTTAGTAGTAGAAGTAAGTGGTACATATACTAAAAAAGTAGATGGTAAAAAACAAGATGTTGAATTTACAACAAAGGTTCCAAGAACAGATTTAGAATTGGACTCTTTAGTAGGCTTATTACAACAAAAAGATATAGAAACAACAATAGTAGATGCGAATGAGAGGAATTTCCTAACAGATATGTTAATAACAGCACTACCATATGTATTGTTGTTAGCAGGAATGTTCTTAGTATTCCGTATGGTTTCTAGTCAAGGTGGAAACGCTAAAGCTTTTGATTTTGGAAACTCACGTGCTAAGTTACAAAAGAATGAAAAAACGAAATTTACAGACGTTGCAGGTGCTGATGAAGAAAAAGAAGAATTAACAGAATTAGTTTCTTTCTTAAAACAACCTAAAAAGTTTGTTGCAATGGGTGCTAAAATTCCACGTGGTGTCTTATTAGTTGGGCCACCAGGTACAGGTAAAACTTTATTAGCGAGAGCCGTTGCTGGAGAAGCTAGCGTACCTTTCTATTCTATCTCTGGTTCAGAGTTCGTAGAAATGTTTGTCGGTGTTGGTGCCGGTCGTGTTAGAGACATGTTTAAAAAAGCTAAACAGACAGCGCCATGTATTATCTTCATTGACGAAATTGATGCTGTAGGTCGTCAAAGAGGTGCTGGTATGGGTGGAGGACACGATGAACGTGAACAAACACTTAACCAATTATTAGTAGAAATGGATGGATTTAGTGGTAGTGAAGGTGTTATTATCTTAGCTGCAACAAACCGTGCAGATGTATTAGATCCAGCGTTATTAAGACCAGGACGTTTTGACCGTCAAATTCAAGTATCAAATCCAGATAAAGCAGCACGTACACAAATATTAAAAGTACATGCTCGTAATAAGAAATTCACAAGTGATGTTAAATTTGAAAACATTGCTCAAAGAACACCAGGATTTAGTGGTGCAGAATTATCAAATGTATTAAATGAAGCAGCATTATTAGCTGTACGTCAAGATCATGAATTAATTAGTATGGCTGATATTGATGAAGCTGTTGATAGAGTTATGGGTGGGCCTGCTAAAAAATCTCGTAAATATACTGAACATGAGCGTAAATTGGTAGCGTACCATGAAGCAGGACATGCAGTTATGGGACTTAGCTTAGAACATGCGAATAAAGTTCAAAAAGTAACAATTATTCCTCGTGGACAAGCTGGTGGTTATAACTTAATGACACCAAAAGAAGAAACATACTTCCAAACGAAATCACAATTAGAAGCAAATATTGCTGGATTAATGGGTGGACGTGTTGCAGAAGAAGTGTTCTTTGGTGATATTAGCTCTGGGGCTCACAATGATATTCAACAAGTAACAAGAATCGCAAGATTAATGGTTACGGAATTAGGAATGTCAGAGTTAGGTTTCATTAAATATGGTTCTAGTCAAGACAATGTCTTCTTAGGTCGTGATTACACACAAACAAATAATGAACATTCTGGTGAAACAGCACATGAAATAGATAAACAAGTTCGTAAGATTGTTGATGACTGTTATACAAAAACAGAAGAAATTATCACTGCAAACAAAGAAAAATTAATTCTTATTGCAGAAGCATTATTAGAACATGAAACATTAACAGGTGAACAAATTGAAGCATTATTTGCGACTGGTAAAATGCCAGAGGCGGAAACAGGACAAACGCAAAATAAAGAAATTGTTATGCCTGAAGAAATTGTAATACCAGAAAAGAAAGAAGAAAAACCATCTTTTGATGATCAAGATGATTTATTAGATGAAATGAAATAAAAGCGTATAACGCTTTTTTTCATAAGGAGAGGTATCTATGAAAAAGAAAATAGGAATAATAGTATTAATCATATGTATGTTAATCCCCATGATATTTTCTGTATTATTGATAGGAGGAATGTAAATGAAGGATTATTTAGTAAGAGGAATTGTAGAAAGTAAAAATTGTCGTGTCTTTGCATGTAATACAACAAAGACAGTTGAAGATGCAAGAAAGCATCATGGATTATGGCCTACAGCTAGTGCTGCATTAGGAAGAATGATGTCTGCCTCTTTAATGATGGCAAGTATGAATAAAAATAAAGAAAAAATGACCACAACCATAAATGGTGGTGGTCCCATTGGAACAATGATGTGTGTTACTAATGGGGATGGAAATATTAAAGGGTTTGTAGCGAATCCAGAAGTACATTATACATATAATGACACAGGTAAATTAGCAGTTGGAAACCAAGGGACATTACAAGTAGTTAGAGATATGGGGCTAAAAGAGCCTTTTAGCGGCTCTACACCTTTACAATCAGGAGAAATTGGAGATGACTTTACTTACTATTTCGCTGTTAGTGAACAAACACCATCTGTAGTATCTTTAGGTGTATTAGTTAATGATACTAATGAAGTGCTATCGTCTGGTGGATTTATTATCCAATTGTTACCTGAAGCAACAGATGAAGATATTTCATATATTGAAGAGAAGATGAAAGATTTCCCACCAATATCAACACTTATTCATGAAGGTAAATCACCTGAAGAAGTGTTACAAAGTATTTTTGAAGATGTCAAATTTTTAGAAACACAGGATGTTGCCTTTCGTTGTGACTGTTCTAAAGAAAGAATGGAACAAGCTTTAGTTACTGTTGGTAAAAAAGAACTTCAAAGTATGATTGAAGAAGACCATGGTTGTGAAATTAGTTGTCATTTCTGTAATACAAAATATCATTTCAATGAAGAAGAATTATTAAAATTAATTAAGTAATGGAGTATGATATTATGGAATGCAATATTAAAGGAAATACAATACATTATGAAGTAATTGGAACAGGAAAGCCGATATTATGTATTCATGGTTATCCAGAAGATCACCATGTTATGAAGGGCTGTCTAGAACCAATTTTTAAAAACAATGATACTTTTCAAAGAATTTATATCGACTTACCTGGTATGGGAAAATCAATAGTTTCTAAGACACTTAAAAATGCGGATGATATGATCGATGTGATTGCATCATTTATGAATACTATAATAGGCAATAAAAACTTTTCAATTATTGGACAATCCTATGGTGGTTATTTAACACTAGGGCTACTCTTACATAAAATAAACAGAATAAATGGAGTATTCTTATTATGTCCATGCGTTACTGCAGATAATAAGAAAAGAATTCTTCCGATGAAAACAGAACCTAAGAATATAAATAACTTTATAGATACTTATAAAGAAGAGGAATATTTTGGTGATTTTATGGAATATGCAGCAATTGCTTCAGAAGGTGCATTTAATAGATTCAAAAAAGAGGTATTACCAGGGTTATTGACCGGAAATCAATCTTTTATAAAACAGTATCAAGAAGAAGGATATGCTTGTTCTTATATAGAAGATATTAAAAAAATAGCCTATCATCGACCAGTTACTATCCTAACTGGAAAACAAGACCATTGTGTTGGGTATGAAGAAGCATTTGAATTAACAAAAAACTTCTCTAAAGCTTCTTTTATATTATTAAATAATGCAGGTCATAATTTACAATTAGAACAAGAAGAATTGTTTATCTCACATATGTTAAATTGCTTAAAACAGATATAAATAAAAACAAGGGGCGGCCCTTGTTTTTACTTTTGGTTGAATACCAACTTATTTAGGAATATAACTAACGATAACTTACATCTATTTTGGGGAGGAAAATAGAGGGGATTGGTAAGCTATCTGTATATATTTTGAACAATCTACAAAGTTTTATACATAAAAATTAATTTTTTTTAAAAAATATGGTAAGATAGTTTAACAAGGAAGTGAAGACATGTTTAAAATAGGAAATGTTATAATTGAAAATAGAGTAATAATGGCACCAATGGCGGGTATTACTAATATGGCTTTTCGTAGAATTATTAAGAGCTTTGGAGCAGGTTTAGTGTACTCAGAAATGGTAAGTGATAAGGCATTATGTTATCGTAATCCAAAAACATTAGCGATGTTACAAGTTGATGAAAATGAACATCCAATGAGTATGCAAGTATTTGGTGGTGATCGAGATTCGATAGTTGAAGCTGCGAAATTCATTGATGAGAATTCGAACTGTGATATTATTGATATTAATATGGGTTGTCCAGTAAATAAAGTATTAAAGGCAGATGCGGGAAGCAAACTATTGTTATATCCTGATAAAATATATGATATTGTTAAAGGGGTAGTAGAAGCAGTAAAAAAACCAGTAACTGTAAAAATTCGTGCTGTATTTGACTTTGAACATATTAATGCTGTAGAAGTAGCCAAGCTAATTGAAAAAGCAGGAGCCAGTGCAATTGCGATTCATGGTAGAACACGTTCACAAATGTATGAAGGAAAAGCAGATTGGGGAATTATTAAACAGGTTAAAGAAGCAGTTACCATTCCTGTCATTGGTAATGGCGATGTAAAGAGTGTAGATGACGCTAAAAGAATGTTAGATGAAACTGGTGTTGATGCAATTATGGTTGGGCGTGCAGCATTAGGAAACCCTTGGTTAATAAAACAAATTGTGGATGTTATTGAAAAAGGATTGCCTTTAAAAGAACCAACGTATCAAGAGAAGATTCACCAATGTTTAGAACATGCTAGAGAACTTATGGGAATTGAACCAGAAAAGGTGGCAATGACACAAATGCGAGGACATGCACCATGGTATATTAAAGGACTAAAATCCTCAGCCAAAGCAAAAGACCAATTATCCAAGGTGAATACCTACCAAGAACTAGAGAATATTTTAAAGGAGTATGAAGCATACCTAGATGCTTTAGATGAATAAAATGATAATAAGAAAAGAAGAACCAAAAGATTTTGATGTGATTTATGAACTTACAAAAATAGCCTTTCAAACTGCTGAACATAGCGATGGAGATGAACAAGACTTCGTTGTAAAATTACGTGAAGGAAATACCTATATTCCAGAACTGGCATTATTAGTAGAAGAAAATAATGAAATCATTGCTCATATTATGTTAACAAACTTTAAAGTAGGAAGTGTGAAAGCTTTACTATTAGCACCACTAACCGTAAAGTTAGAATATCGAAATAAAAAAGTAGGAACAATGCTTACCGAAGAAGCATTGCGTTTGGCTAAAGAAAAAGGATATGAAGCAGTATTTTTAGTAGGACATGAACATTATTATCCAAGATTTGGATTCAAACCAAGTGTTACATATGGAATTGATAATGTGAATGATATACCAAGTGCTAATGTTATGGCTTTAGAATTACAATCAAATATATTATCAGGAGTAAATGAAAAAATAAATTTTATGTAAATATAACGAGTATGTATGGATAAATGCATATTCTTTTTTTGTATAAATGTAAGCGGTATAATTATAGTTGTTTTATTGAATGATTAAGAGTAAAATATATGTATACGAGTCGTGCTGCGTATGAGGGTTAGTCCCAAATACAAAGGCGAGGTCAATGTGCTTTTGTCCTTGTCTTTTGCATGCAAGGACTTTTTATATGGAGGAAAAAAGTATGGAAACAAGAATTGCACAAATTGGAATTATTGTAGAAGAAGGAGGCTCTATTGAAGAAATGAATCAGCTTCTACATGAGAATGCAAAGTATATTATAGGACGCATGGGAATCCCATATCGTGAAAAAGGAATATCGATTATTAGTATTATTATTGATGCACCAAATGATATTATTTCAGCCTTATCAGGTAAACTAGGAATGTTAGAAAATATTAGTTCTAAGACATTATACGCTAAGGTGTAATATGATTACGATTATTGATAAGTTAATAAAACAAAGAAGATTAGAAGATGAAGAATATAAACAATTATTACTTTATATGAATGAAACAGACAAAGAGTATTTATTTTCTAAAGCCAAGGAAGTAGCTCAAGAAACATTTGGAAATAAAGTATATATTAGAGGATTGATAGAATTTTCTAATTATTGTAAAAATGATTGTTACTATTGTGGTATTCGTTTAAGTAATAAGAATGTAGAACGTTATCGCCTAACAAAGGAGGATATCCTCTTTTGTTGTAAACAAGGATATCAATTAGGTTTTCGTACCTTTGTTTTACAATCAGGTGAAGATAATAGTTATACACAAAAAGATATGTGTGACATTATTAAATCTATTCGTAATGAATATCCAGATTGTGCTATTACATTAAGTATGGGCGAAAAGGATTATGATACATATAAAGCATTCTATGAAGCAGGTGCAAATCGTTATTTGCTTAGACATGAAACAATTAATAGTAAACATTACCAAAGTTTACATCCTAAAGGAATGAATATTGAAAATCGAGTAGCGTGTTTAAAACATTTAAAAGAAATTGGTTTTCAAACAGGAAGTGGGATTATGGTTGGTTCACCAAATCAAACAGTTGATAATATCATTGAAGATATTAAGTTCTTAGAGGAACTAAAACCAGAAATGATTGGTATTGGGCCTTATTTACCACATGTGGATACACCATTTAGAGATAAAGAAAAAGGAAGTTTGGAAAGAACACTAATTATATTGGCTATTTTACGTTTAATGCATCCTAAGGCATTAATACCTTCAACAACAGCGTTATCAACAATAGCGCCAAATGGTAGAGAAAAAGGAATCTTAGTCGGTGCCAATGCTGTTATGCCTAACTTATCACCTATTACGAATAGAACAAAATATCAATTATATAATGATAAAGCGTGTATGGATGAAGAAACTGCAGAATCATTATCATTATTAGATCAAAGGTTACATAAGATGGGGTACCAAATTAGTTATGAACGTGGAGATTTTACATCAGGAGGGAAGTCAGATGTATAATAACAAATCAAGAAAAGCAACAGAATTTATCAATCATGAAGAAATTCTAAAAACATTGGAATATGCGAAAGAGAATAAAAATAACAGAGAGTTAATTCAAAAAATACTTGCAAAAGCGAAAGACTGTAAAGGCCTATCGTATCAAGAAGCAGCTGTATTGTTAGAATGTGAATTACCAGAAGAAAATCAACAAATAGAAGAACTCGCAAGACAAATTAAAGAGAAATTCTATGGTAACCGTATTGTTATGTTTGCACCATTATATTTATCAAATTATTGTGTTAATGGTTGTGTCTATTGTCCGTATCATTATAAAAACACAACCATTAGAAGAAAGAAATTAACACAAGAAGAAATTAAACAAGAAGTTATTGCATTGCAAGATATGGGTCATAAACGTTTAGCTTTAGAAACAGGAGAGGATCCAATCAATAGCCCAATAGAATATGTCTTAGAAAGTATTAAAACAATTTATAGTATTCAACATAAGAATGGTGCAATACGTCGAGTAAATGTAAATATTGCAGCAACAACAGTAGAAAATTATAAAAAACTAAGAGATGCAGGAATCGGGACATATATATTATTCCAAGAAACATATCATAAAGAAAATTACGAAATGTTACACCCAACTGGACCAAAACATAATTACGATTATCATACAGAAGCTATGGATCGTGCAATGGAAGCAGGAATTGATGATGTTGGTATTGGCGTACTATTTGGATTAAATATGTATCGTTATGATTTTGTCGGATTATTAATGCATGCGGAGCATTTAGAGGCAACGTTTGGATGTGGACCACATACTATTAGTGTACCAAGAATTCGTGCAGCAGATGATATTAATCCTGAAGATTTCAAAGATGCTATTAGTGATGATATCTTTGCGAAAATCACGGCTATTATTCGTATTGCAGTACCATATACAGGAATGATTATATCAACAAGAGAATCACAAAAATCAAGAGAACGAGTATTGGATTTAGGAATCTCTCAAATTAGTGGTGGTTCTTCAACAAGTGTTGGAGGATATGTGGAAAAAGAAGCGGAAGAGGATAACAGTGCACAATTTGATGTTAGTGATCATCGCTCTTTAGATGAAGTCGTTGGTTGGTTATTAGAACTAGGTTATATTCCAAGTTTTTGTACAGCATGTTATCGAGAAGGAAGAACTGGGGATCGCTTTATGAGTTTAGTGAAAAGTGGTCAAATCGCTAATATTTGTCAGCCAAATGCATTAATGACTTTAAAGGAATATTTAGAAGATTATGCCAGTGATAGAACGAAAGAACTGGGCGAAAAAGTAATTAAAGCTGAAATGGAAAACATTCCTAATCCAAAGATAAAAAATAAAGCTAGTGAGTATTTACAACAATTACATGATGGAAAGAGAGATTTCCGTTTCTAATATGAGTATACAAAAAACACCAAATGCAAATCGATTGCATATTGGTATCTTTGGAAAAGTAAATAGTGGAAAGTCAACATTATTAAATGCCTTAACATCACAAGAAGTGGCTTTAGTATCTAAAGAAGAAGGAACAACAACGGACCCCGTTTATAAAGCTATGGAAACTCATGGTATGGGTCCTGTCGTATTCATTGATACTGCAGGATATAAAGATACAAGTAATCTAGGAAGTAAGAGAATTGAAAAAACGGAATTAACCGCAAAGAAAGTAGATATTGCAATTGTTGTTTTTAGTGATAATGATATACAAGAGGGATTATCATGGATATCAAAACTAAAAG
>JBKEBJ010000347.1:0-12563 GCA_047973105.1 Coprobacillaceae bacterium
TTTATTGCATATGTTAATGATACTGCTGTAGGATGTGTTTCCTTTAAAAAATGTGAAGAGGGACCTGCAGAAATAAAAAGAATGTTTGTAAAACCAGAATTTAGAAAGTTTGGAATAGCAAAAGAATTGTTATTAGTTTTGGAAAAGAAAGCTAAAGAAAATGACTATCAAAAACTAATATTGGAAACAAATAAAGACTTTACTACAGCCATTAATTTATATAAAAAAATGAACTTTAATGAGATTGAAAAATATGGACCATATATTAATATTGATTCTTCTATATGTTTAGGTAAGAATATATGATTGGCTCTATTGTTACAGTTCAGGTCGATAGAGAATTAGGAACCTATCATCCTAAGTATAAAGAACTATACTATCCAATTAACTATGGTTATATCGATGGAGTTATTGGTGGTGATGGTGAAGAACAGGATGCTTACATTCTAGGTGTCAATGAACCAGTGAGTTCTTTTAAAGGTGAGGTCATAGCGATTGTTCATCGTAATGATGAGAATGAAGAAAATTGGGTTGTTGCAGCAATTGGAAGTAAGTATACAAAAGAAAAAATCAAAGAACTTGTTCATTTTCAAGAACAATACTTTGATTCTTATATAATAATGTAAATTAAAAAGCCTAGATAATTATTATCTGGCTTTTTTGTATACATGTTATCTAGAAGTTATTGTTTTATATGCTTGAATAATTACACTTGGTAATGCAGCAAATACAAAGATCATTAGTAATTGTTGTATAGATAAATAACTAATAGAGAATAAAGAATGGAATGCAGGAACTGTTAGAATAGCAATTAATAATAAAGCGCCTATAAAGAATGCTCCAACACTATAAATGTTGACATATATTTTGTGTAAAGGTAATGAACTACGGCTATTGAAACCATGGAATAATCTAGCTAAACACAATGTTCCAAAAGCCATCGTTGAAGCAGTTAAGGCATCAACGCGGTATCCTATAAAATAAGATAACATTGTGAAGATACAAATAACAATTCCTTCAAAAGCAATTTTTGAAACCGTTTCTTTATTTAAGATAGAATCATTAGATTTACGAGGTTGTTGATGTAAAATATTATCACTACCTTGTTCCATTCCAATTGCAATCGCTGGAAGTGAATCCGTAATTAAGTTAATAAATAATAAATGTACAGGGAAGAATGGTGTTGGTAAAATTGCGAAAGATGTAATTAATACACAAATAATAGCAGCAAAGTTACCAGATAATAAATACGTAATCGCATTTTTAATGTTCGTATAAACATTACGTCCAGTAATAATTGCTTTAACAATTGTTGAAAAATTATCATCTGTTAATATCATACTAGCAGCATCTTTGGAAACTTCACTACCAGTGATTCCCATAGCAACACCAATATCACTTTGTTTTAGGGCAGGGGCATCATTAACCCCATCACCAGTCATCGCAACAATTTCACCACGTTTTTGCCAAGCTTGTACAATTCTAATTTTGTGTTCTGGAGCAACACGAGCATAAACACTAATATTAGATAGTTTAGCATCTAGTTCTTCATCACTCATTGTTTCTAATTGTGCACCTTCTAAGCAAGTATCACCATCTTTATAAATACCAATTTGTTTAGCGATACTAGTAGCAGTAATAACATGATCACCAGTAATCATAATTGGTTTAATACCTGCAATACGACAATCTCTTACTGCATCAAAACTTTCTTCTCTTGGTGGATCCATTAAGGAAACCATCCCAACAAATGTTAAATCTTTTTCATCTTCAAAATGAATTGTATGTTTATCAAAAGTTTTATAGGCAAATCCTAATACACGTAAACCTTCACTAGCGAAACGATGGTTTTGATCAAGGATTTGATTAATATGTTTTTGTTCTAATGGGATTTTTTGATCATCAATTAGAATAGTTTTACATCTTTTTAATAATTCATCGGTAGCACCTTTTGTATATAAATGGTTCTTAGAAGTAATACTCATTAATTTACGATCAGAATCAAATGGTAATTCTAGTTGTCTAGATGCAATTAGTGAGAATGCATCGTTAGTAACATTATATGTTTTGTACATATCTAATAAAGCAATTTCTGTAGGATCACCAATTTCTTGATTATCTTTTATAACCGCATTGTTACATAGAGCACATGATTTTAATAATACATCATGACAATGATTATAATGATTAATCTGATTAATTTTAAGTAACCCTTGGTTTACATAAACATTCATTGCAGTCATTTTATTCTGCGTTAATGTACCTGTTTTATCAGAACATATTACCGATACACATCCTAGACTTTCAACAGAATTCAAGTTCTTAATAATAGCATGTTCTTTCGCCATTTTTTGAGTAGATATTGATAACACAATAGTAACAATAGAACCTAATGCTTCTGGTATTGCCGCAACCGCTAATGCAACAGCAATCATTAAAGCATCTAGAATATTTTCTCCTGCTAATAAAACATTCATCACTAATACAACAGCACAAATAATCATGATTCCTAAAGATAGTTTTACAGAGAAACTATCTAAACTCTTTTGTAATGGTGTTTTTCTTTCTTTGGTAGTATTCAACATAGTTGCGATTTTACCAATTTGTGTATTCATACCAATATCTGTAACTATGTATTGACCAGTACCATTAGTTACTAATCCACTAGAGAAAACCATATTTGTCATATCACCAATGACACATTCTTTAGTGATTGGGTCTGTGTGTTTATCAATACTATTTGATTCTCCAGTTAGAGCACTTTCATTTATTTGTAGTTGATTTGTTTCACGTAAACGCCCATCACCTACAATAACATCACCAGCTTCAATAACAACAATGTCACCAACTGTAATTTGGCTAGCATCAACTTCATGTAATTCACCACCACGTTTGACTTTCGCTTTTGGTGTTGATAGTGCTTTTAAGCTATCTAATGATTTTTGAGCTTTTACTGTTTGGACAGTTCCTAATATCGAATTAATTGTTATTACAAATAAAATAACTAATGTACTTTCTAACTCTCCACTAATAGCAGAAATGATAGCAGCAATTATTAATATAATAACTAAAATGTCCTTAAATTGTTCTAAGAAAATAACAATTGGTGATTTTGGCTTTTCAGCAATAATTTCATTTTTACCATAAGTTAATTGTCTTTTATTTGCCTCCTCATGAGATAATCCCTCAGCGTTAATTCCTAGTTCCTTTTCTACTTCTTGATACGTTCTTTGATATGCATTCATTCTTTTCTTCTTCCTCCTAATAATATAAAAAGACGAGACGTTAAAGCTTGCCTTTAACGAGTCTCGTCTTTAAGAGTTGGCCAGAATTTAAAATTCGGGTCTGTTGACCAAAACGCACATTTGTGTGTGACTACTCCCTCATTAAGGTACATTATACGTATACTATATAAAAAAGTAAATAAAAAAAATGTTAACTTTTGGTTAAGAGAGATATATTAAGAATAATTAACACAATATTAATATAAACTATATAGTATCAAACATTTTAATATGGTAACGTTAATAAGATATCATAAAAAAGGGAAGGAGATAGAAAACTTGTGATTACTATACCAAGTTCTTCTGATTGGAATATATGAAACATATAATGAATTTTTTAAAAGGGATTATTGTTGGTATTGGTGGAATTGCACCAGGACTTAGTGGAAGTGCATTGTTAGTTATATTTGGATTGTATGAAGAAACAATTAGTGCCATTGGTACTTTATTTAAAGATATAAAAAAGAATTTAATATATTTAATACCAATTATAGGCGGTTTTGGAGTAGGGATCATTTTATTTAGTAATATCATTAATTATTTTTTAACAAATTATGAGGTATATACAAGATTTAAATTTTTAGGCTTAGTCGTTGGAACAGTTCCTCTATTTTATAGAGAAACAAAAAAGAATGGCTGGAGTAATACTTACTATTTACCTATTGCCATATCTTTTGTTTTAGGTTTATTGTTATTCTTTTTCAATGGTGATTTATTTCCCCGAGTTGCTTCTCTTAATGTATTACAAAGTATAGTGTTAGGTGTTGTTGTTGCTGGATCAACGATTGTTCCAGGCGTTGATAGTGCGACTATTTTATCAGCGCTAGGCTTATATGAAATATATTTGATTTCTATTAACTCTTTCAATATTTCTGTTCTACTTCCAGCAGGTTTAGGATTAGTAGTGGGGGCTTTAGTTATATCATTTTTCATGAATCGTTTATTAGAAACAAAATATACTTTGACATTTTCCATTATATTTGGATTATTCTTATCAATTATTCCTAGTGTTGTTAATGATAGTTGTACACTTGGTTTCAATATGGAATCGGTTATTTGTCTATTATTGATGGCGATTGGATTTGGTGTATCTTTAGGCTTAGGTAAAATAAAGAAACAATAAAAGAAGCGAAAGTTTTTTTTCTTTTAATAAATAAAAAGGTATATTACAGTAATGAATACTGATAATATACCTTAGTTTATTTATTGGACTATCCCATTCTGTTATAGTACTCAACGATTAATGATTCATTGATTTCTTGGTTTAATTCAGATCTTTCAGGTAATCTTGTTAATTTACCAACTAATTTATCTGTATCAATTTCAACGAATGCTGGAGTATGAGCTCTATTTTCTAAGCTTGCTTTAATGATTGCTAAGTTTTTAGATTTTTCTCTTACTTCAATAACATCTCCAACTTTAACTCTATAATAAGGGATATCTGTTTTAACACCATTTACTAATAAGTGTCCGTGGTTTACTAATTGTCTAGCACCTCTTCTTGTAGTTGCTAAACCTAATCTGTAAGCTACATTGTCTAATCTTTGTTCTAGTAAACAAAAGAAGTTGTACCCGTGGATACCTGACATTTTCCCAGCTTGTTTGAATGTGTTATGGAATTGTTTTTCATTTACTCCATACATATGTCTTACTTTTTGCTTTTCAGCTAATTGTAACCCATATTCAGTTTGTTTTTTTCTTTTTTGTCCATGTTGACCAGGAGCATATGCTCTTCTGTTTAATTCTTTACCATTTTCTAAAGTAGAGAATCCTAAACGACGAGACAATTTCCATTGTGGTCCAGTATAACGTGACATAATTTTTCCTCCATTTATTGTTTTATTTGCATAAAACAATAACATTGCATAGATTCGTTGGGATGTGTTTATATTAAGTATTTCTCTTTGCAGCTAGATACTCTACACACTTAAGTTATAAACGCATGAATCAACACTCTATGTGCTGCTATCATTTGTTGCTTATTTAGCATACACAATTTTACTAGTAAAGTCAATGTTTTTTTAAAAAGAATAAGGATTTAGAGATAGTGATTTTTATTGAGATAATCAAATAAATTATATATTTATATAAGGAAATGAAAAAGATGCTTATGTGCATTACATAAACATCTTATTAAATTATTCTGAAACTGTATTTTTTCTTCTATTGTATATGAAGTAATATCCTGTTACGAATAATATTCCTAATAGAATTGTTATGCTTGTAGTATCTCCAGTATGGATTGTATTATTTGTGTTTGTAGATTGCGCATTGCTACTTATTTGTGATCCAGTATTTGTTTGTGGTTCATCAGGAGTAGTAGGCATAGATGGGATTTTTTTATCAACAGTCACTTGTATTGTTTTAGATAGAGTAAGACTTGTTCTTGTTTTAGTACTTATAGAAGTTGTGAATGTTAAATTGTATATTCCACCAGCTTCAGAAGCATCTTTAATTTGGCGTAGTTCTACTTCGTCAATATTTATTTGTACAGCAACATCTAATTCTTCATTTGTTTCTTTATCTAGTACTTTAATATTTGCGCGCTTGATAAGTTCTTCATTACTAATTGTTTGAAGTTCTTCGTATGTAACTTTAAAATCATTGGCATTTACGTCTACTGTTTCTTCTGTTAATCCCTTATCGATAGTCACCATTTTTTGTGTTTTGATTAAACTTACGTCAAATGAACCAGAGTTTGTAGTTCCAGCATAATCGATATCTGTAGATTTTGCTTGTGTAGTAAGTACAAGACTTCCATCACCTGCAACAGTTAAACCAATCATATAATCAACATCAGTACCACCTATATTTTGAATAGAATGCAAATCATATGAAGTATTGTTTTTAGTAAATGTAGTGATAAAACCATCGTATCCACCACGATTCATTCCAAAGAAACTTCCACGTGTAGATTGTGATTGTCCAACAGCGATAATATCTCCATCTGTTGTCTCATAGGCTTCAATAAAATCAGAATTCTTACTTTCAATACTTCCTGTTGTTGGATCAATTCCTCCTGGAAGGGCGTACATCCACAATGGATTACCATTACTATCAATTTTCATTAAGACAGCAGTTTCCATTTTATCGCCAATTTCTAAATCTGAATAAACACCAGCAGGGGGTAGTTACAGAACCAGAAATTAATAGATTACCATCAGATAGTAGTAATAAGTCATTAGCGTAAGAATTTCTTGAGGCAACAACTGGATATTTTTTGATTAGTTCAATATTTCCTGAATTGCCATTGAACTTCGCAATAAACATGTTATATGTTCCGATATGTTCAATACCATCATAACTACCATTTTTAGAACTTGTGTGACCAGTAATCATAATTGTGCCATCACTTAATTCTACTAAGCCTTTAGTTGAAGTTTCTAACATTGAACCACCCATACATGAAGTCCATTGCACTTCAAAGTCAGAATTCAAACGCATAACAAAGATGTCAGCGAACATACTACCGTGGAATCCAGCATCTGTAAAATCGCCATCACTAGATGTTGTTTTACCAACAATCGCATATCCACCATCAGCTAATTGTTTTATAGTAGTCACAGAATCTGAATTACTTCCACCATAACTCTTTTTCCACTGTT
The DNA here is from genome assembly GCA_047973105.1 of Coprobacillaceae bacterium. Lineage (GTDB taxonomy): Bacteria > Bacillota_I > Bacilli_A > Erysipelotrichales > Coprobacillaceae > CAKVJS01. The sequence continues at coordinate 6,890 of JBKEBJ010000347.1, forward strand.
CTTCACCAGCAGCATTGAATTTCGCAATATATATATCGCCACTTCCTTGATAATCATCTTCTAAGTCACTAAAATCACCATTAGGAGTAGCGTAATATCCAGCAACTATAAATCCTCCATCTTCACTAGCGATAATACCATAGATATCATCTCCTCCAGTACTCCCTAAAGTTGTAATATTTTTTAATGTCCCATCGCTATTATGGATAGTAAAATAGCCATCAGTTCCACCTTTGTTCAAGGAATCAAAATCGCCAGTTGTTCCTTTTGAATAACCAACTGTAACATAACTATCATTTGATAAAGTTACTGTATCATAAACGTATTCTAAGGCTTCGCTCCCAAAACTTGTGATCCATTGTTTATCAAATGGATCAACATTAACTTCAACCGCTTCAAACTCAGGTTGTGTAGTTGTTGCACTAGAAGCTTCTAAATCAAACTTTAAGCGAATATCTTGTCCATAATCACTTTGTGAAATATGAATAGGTACAGGGGTTACAAAATCAGATACTTCAATTTTGATAGATCTAACTTTTGTTAGTTCGTCATAAACTTCATAAATTGCATCAACAAAATTTCCCTCTGCATCTTGATAAGTTACTCCACCAACTTTTTCAGGCGCAATAGGAATGCCCATAATTGTTGTTGGAACAAAATAAAACGTAACAAAAAATCCTTCACTTGTTACTTCTACAAAAGCATCTTTATATAACATGGATGCCATCATAGAAAGCTCATCCCCATTTGCTTTCCAAGCTACTACTGGTGTTAATAATGATCCCATAGGAGTAGCAGTAGAAAGGTTACTAGTTGTTTCATCTACAGAAATATCATTGGTTGAATCCATTGGTACTATTTCTGACTCCTCTTGTTCAGGTTCATCAATAAGTGTTTCCTCAGCACTTACATATTGCCCTGTACATGTAACTAATAATAGAAACACTGTAAGTCTACTAATAAAAATTTTGCGAATTATCGCTGTTCGTATCTTTTTCTTCATACGTCCCTCTCTTCCTCAATGATAAGTTAGCGCTCGCTAACTTATACATGGTTAGTTTATGCTAACTCAAATCAATTGTCAATGAAAACAGTTACATATTGTAATAAAATGTTGAAAAATGATGTAATTATAATAAATGAATAATTGTGCGAAATGATTGACAAAATATTAAGATGTGATACGCTAATTACGATATTAAGGAGGGAAGAATATGAATGAAATCATATTATTATATAATTTTGAAAATACTAAGATTGGTGATGCAATAGAAACTTTGTTAAAGCAATTAGGTGTAACTGTTAAACATATTCAAAAAGAGGAAGTAAATCATCCTTTAGGATACTTATTAAGAATAGAAGGTTTTGAAGCTGGGAAACCAGAAACTAAAGAAATGAAAGAAGAAATGTTAGTGATTCATAATTTTAGTGATAAACAAATAAATGTCATCTTAGAGATGTTTAAAATCGATAAAATACCAATTATTCAATTAAAAGCAGTAGTAACAGAGAAAAATTTTTTTTGGCCATTTAGTGAACTTCATGAACATGTTAAAGAAGAATATGAAATGATGGCAAATAATAATAATAAGTAGAAGGAATCGTGTTTATTCCTTTTTTCTTTGGGCAATACTGAAGAAAAGGAGAAATGACGATGAATACAAAAATGAATTTATTACGTGCTTTTGCAGGTGAATGTCAAGCGAGAATGCGTTATGAGATGGCTGCTAGTGTTGCGAAAAAACAAAAGTTACCGATTATAGAACAGCTATTTACATTTACTGCAAATCAAGAGAAAGAACATGCAGAAATTTTCTATAATCATTTAAAAACAACTTTTGGCGAAGAAAATATTTCAATGGAAGCAGATTATCCTGTTGATATACAAGATGATTTAGTATATCTATTACAAAAAGCAGCAGAACATGAAGAGGAAGAAGCTACGACTGTATATACCCAGTTTGGTACAGAAGCAAAAGAAGAAGGGTACGCAGATGTGGCGAGTTCTTTTATGATGATTGCGGATATCGAAAAATTTCATCAAGAGCGATTCTTAAAATACAAGCAATTGTTAGAAACGGGATCTTTATTTACAGGAAACGCTACACAAGGTTGGATGTGTTTAAATTGTGGATTTATATATGAAGGAAATAGTGCTCCTGAGATATGTCCAGTTTGTAAACATGAACAAGGATATTTCATTAAACTTGAAGAAGCCCCATATCAGTAAAAATAGTGATAGCTATCACTATTTTTGTCTATTTAATTGTTATTTATAGTAGAATGCTAACGCATATTTTGTTATAATCTTATCAGATTATAAAATTCGGAGGAAAAATATGACAGATAGTAGAGTTTGTATTGCTTTAGATTTTCAAACAAAAGAAGAAGTGAAACAGTTTTTATCGAAGTTTAATGATGAATCATTGTATGTCAAAGTAGGTATGGAATTATTCTATGGCGAAGGAATTGAAATGATTAAAATGATTAAGGAAATGGGTCATAATATTTTCTTGGATTTAAAATTACATGATATTCCAAACACTGTTAAAAGTGCAATGAAACAATTAGCTAAATTGGATGTAGATATGGTTAATGTTCATGCTTCTGGTAGTATAGCGATGATGAAGGCAGCACTGGAAGGTCTGGAAGAAGGCAAAGTAGGTAATAAAAGACCCTTATGTATAGCAGTAACATGCTTAACATCTTTAGATCAAGAAGTCTTAGATAATGAGTTATTAATTCATGAGTCTTTAGAAAATGTAGTGTTGAAATGGGCTAAAAATACAAAAGAAGCTGGATTGGATGGAATTGTTTGTTCACCATTAGAGTCTAAGTTGATCCATGAACAACTAGGTCAACAGTTCCTTACTGTCACACCAGGTATACGTTTAGTGGAAGATAGTGTTGATGATCAAAAACGTGTCACGACACCAGCACTTGCTAGAGAATTAACATCGAGTTATATTGTTGTAGGTAGAACAATCACTGGAGCGAAAGATCCAGCTGCAACGTATAAAAAAGTATATGCAGACTTTCAAGGATAGGGGAGAAATATAATGAAACAACAAATTGCGAAACATTTATTAGATATTCAAGCGGTATTTTTAAGACCTAATGAGCCATTTACTTGGGCTAGTGGAATTAAATCACCTATTTATTGTGATAATCGTTTAACATTATCATATCCAAACGTAAGAAAAGATATTGAAAATGGACTAGCGACTTTAATAAAAGAAAAATATCCAACATGCGAATGCTTAATGGGAACAGCGACTGCGGGTATTGCTCATGCAGCTTTAGCAGCTGATATCTTAGATAAGCCAATGGGATATGTACGTGGTGGCGCAAAAAGTCATGGACGTAATAATCAAATTGAAGGAAAAGTGACTCCAGGAATGAAGGTCGTTGTTATTGAAGATTTATTATCAACTGGAGGAAGTTCTTTAGAATGTGTTGAAGTGTTAAAAGAGGCGGGATGTGAAGTATTGGGATTAGTCGCAATATTTACATATGGATTACCAAAAGCAGAGGAAAACTTTACAAAAGCATCTTGTTCTTACGCTACATTAACAGATTATGATACTTTAATTGAAGTAGCTAAAGAAAACAATTATATTCAAGATAATGATATGGAAAAACTAAAGGCTTGGAAACAAAATCCTAGTGACATTTCTTGGATGGAAAAATAAAAAAGATGCTAGAGAAAACGACAGTTTCCCTCTAGCATTATTTAGTTTAAATTATATAATTAGTATGTTATAATTCGTTATATGTTACAAACTGAATTTTTTTAATTTGTTTTTAGTAAATATCAATATGATTTTACTGAAAATTATATAGCTTGGAGGTAGTTTGATGATAAAAAGCATTAGATATGTACTAAAAGAAAATTTTAATAACTTATATCGAATTTATTCGATTTCAAAATATGAATTAGTTTCAGATATGCGTGATTCACGCTTAGGAATCTTTTGGAATTTTGCGAATCCAATTATTCAAATTATTACATACTATTTTGTTTTTGGTTTAATTCTAAGCAGAGGTGATGTAAAAATGCATGGGGTTGTATATCCCTTTATTGATTGGATGTTAGCGGGGATGGTTGTATGGTTCTTCATCAGTCCTTGTATTACGCAAGGTTGTAATGCAATTTTTTCAAAAGTAAACGTTATTACAAAAATGAAGTTTCCTGTTAGTATTTTACCTGCAACAGTCGTTTTAAAAGAGTTATTTAATCATATGATAATTATGGGAATACTCTTTGCTTTCTATATTTATAGAGGAATTATGCCAAGTCTTCATTGGCTAGGGTTACTATATTATTGCTTTGCAGCAGTGATCTTTGCCATTAGTTTATCGATGGTAACATCCGTATTAAATATGTTAGCGAGAGATACTAGAAAATTAATTCTTGCCTGTATGCGTTTGTTATTATACATAACACCAATTTTATGGCCTATTGCTAAAGCAGATGATTTTGGATGGGTTAAGATAATTATGAAAATCAATCCAATATATTATATTGTATGTGGATATCGTGATTGTTTCTTATATCATAATGGGTTTTCATTTTATTGGAAACAGGCATTGTGTTTCTGGGTAATTACTGCCTTTTTATTTATGGTTGGTAGTTGGATGATGTATAAATTTAAACATAAATTTATTGATTTAATATAGGGTGATGATGATGAATGAATATGCGGTTAAATTAGATAATATATCTAAAATATATAAATTAAAGAAAAAAGATAATGGTAAAGGAAAAAAGAATCAAGAAACGAAACGTTTTTATGCATTAAAAGATGTTAGTTTTACAGTCCCTAAAGGAGAAGTAGTTGGAATCTTAGGAAATAATGGTTCAGGTAAATCGACATTATCTCTAGTACTCTCTGGTATTAGTGAATATGATAGTGGTACTATGAAAATCAATGGAGAACAAACATTAGTAGCGATTAATACAGGTTTGAATTCTCAATTGACAGGATTAGAAAATATCAATGTTAAAGGTGCATTGCTTGGTTTATCCAAGAAACGTATTCAAGAAATTACCAATGGTGTGATAGAATTTGCAGAACTTGGAGATTTTTTGTATCAACCAGTTAAGAAGTATTCTAGTGGAATGAAAGCGCGTTTAGGTTTCTCCATTTCTCTATATTTAAATCCTGATATTATTATTGTTGATGAAGCATTGTCAGTGGGCGATAAAGGCTTTGCCCAAAAGTGTTTAGATAAAATGGATGAATTAAAAGATGAAGGAAAAACAATTTTCTTTATTTCCCATTCTTTGCAACAGGTACGAGGTTTCTGTAAAAAAACAATGTGGATTGAAGGCGGAATGTTAAAAGAGTATGGTGATGTTGATGAAGTATGTGATCATTACTCTGAGTATATTGATTATTATAATGCACTAACAAAGAAGGAAAAGGCCAAATTACGTGATGAAAAATTTGAAGAGCGTATTGTTGAAAATCCAGAAATTGGTTTTTTAGAGAAGGTTTTTGACCGAATGAAACGATAGGAGATAATGTATGAAAAAAGTAATTACATATGGAACATTTGATTTGTTTCATGTCGGGCATTTAAATATCTTAAAGAGAGCTAAGGCGTTAGGAGACTATTTAGTAGTTGCAGTTAGTAGTGATGCATTTAATGCAATTAAAGGAAAAAAAGC
>JBKEBJ010000356.1:0-1593 GCA_047973105.1 Coprobacillaceae bacterium
ATTTCAATTGATTATAAAGTAAGCGTAGGAGCTGTATAAACTCTCGTCGCTAATTCTTTATCTAATTCATATAATGCTTTTGCATCATGACCAAATAATTTGAATTTAGTAATTAAATCATCTGCATTTTTTTCTTCTTCACCTTGTTCTTTAATGAACCAATCTAAGAATTGCATAGTTCTGAAATCCTTTAAATTATAAGCTATTTCATAAATATCATTTATCGATTTAGTGATATAACATTCATGTTTTAATGAAGCTTCTAAAGGTTCGAAATAGTTTTTGAAATCCCCAATTGGCTTAGCGATTTCTTCAAGAATAACTTTTTCACTGTTATTTTGTAAGTATTCAATAAATAACATAGCATGAGAACGTTCTTCTTGTACTTGGACATTAAACCAATTCCCAAATCCTTCTAACCCTTCATCAATATAATAATTCGCAAAATGTAAATATAAATACTCGGAATGTAATTCACGATTAATTTGTTTATTTATTGCCTCTACTATTTTTTTATCAAGCATAATAATTCCTCCTTATATGCTTCTACTATAGGTCATTTTTATCTTTACCTCAAGTCATATGCATATACTTATTTCAAATAGCATTATGAAATCTAATACTATTCTTTAAGTTTAATCATTTCTTTTATATTTTCCTTTAGGAATAATTAAAGGAGTATTAGAAATAGGATCATTGATAATGGAGCATTCTAAATTAAAAACAGTATTGATTAACTCTTCATTTATTATTGTACAGGGTTCCCCTTCTGCAATAAGTTTTCCATCTTTTAAAGCAATTATATGATCGGAGTAACGAGCAGATAAATTGATATCATGTAAAACCATAACAATAGTAGTTCCCATTTTTTCATTTAACTCTCGTAATATATCTAATATTTCAATTTGATGCGTCAGATCTAAGAAAGTTGTTGGTTCATCAAGAAACAAAATATCTGTTTGTTGTGCCAATGCCATCGCAATCCAGACTCTTTGACGTTGCCCACCAGAAAGTTCATCAACTCCACGGTCTGCTAAGTCTGTAATTCCCATCACCTCTAAGGCAGCACTTACTGCTTTATAATCTTCTTCTTTCATTCCACCCATAAATCCATGGTACGGAAAACGCCCTCTAGCTACCAAATCAGATACTCGAATTCCTTCTGGAGCAATCGGGGATTGTGGTAGCAAACCAAGTGTTTGTGCTAATTTCTTAGATGGAATTTGATGTATTTTTTTTCCATCTAAAACCACCTCACCTTTAGTAGGCATTAATAACCTAGCAAAGGTCTTTAATAAAGTAGACTTTCCACAAGCGTTCGATCCAATAATCACACTTACTTTATGATCTGGAATATGTACTTGTAATCCATGTAATATTTCCTTTTTATCATAGCCTGCTACAACGTTATTCGCACTTAATGTATGTTGACTCATGATGCACCTCCTGAACGATTCATTCTAATTAATAATAGTAATAAATATGGAGCTCCTAAAATTCCTGTAATTACTCCTACTGGGAATCTTGTTCCAAAAGCGAATTGACCAATTAAATCAGCACCTAATACTAAAATTGCCCCAACAAGTCCAGCAG
>JBKEBJ010000358.1:0-3975 GCA_047973105.1 Coprobacillaceae bacterium
GAATATGTTTTTGTTGTCTCATACCCTGTACCAGAAACTTGAACACTAAATATATCCCAACTTGACATATCATTTATTTGCATATTAAGTAATGAACGAATTTCTTCATCACCCATATTTGTTTCAAAAGTTCCTTCAATAGCACTTAATAAACTACTAAAATTTGTTATTATTTTAGGTGACATTACTTTTTCTAGCATCGCTTTTAATACCATTTGTTGATTTTTACCACGGTCAAAATCACCATTTGGTAGACGATAACGCTCTCGAACAAAGCACAATGCTTTATCGCCATCCATTTCATTAATACCTTTAGTAATCGTATAATCTCCATGTAAAGTAACAAAGTCTTCATATGGTGAATCTATTGTTATTCCACCTAATTGATCAACAATATCACGCATTCCTGTAAAGTTAGTTTTTGCATAATAATTGATATCTGTCTCTAAGAAATCTTCAATTGTTTCAATTGTTTCACTAGTTCCATACATCCCAGAATGGGTTAGCTTATCCATCGCATTGTAGGAAGATAATGTAACTTCTGTATCCCTTGGAATACTAATCATTAATACTTGTTTTGTTTTTGGATTTACTGTAATTAATAGATTTACATCAGAACGACTTACCTCTGATACATCTCCATATGTATCAATTCCTGTTAAATAAACAGTAAAAGTTTCATCAGTAACATTCGTTGGTGTTGTTGTTTGTTCCACTTCTTTTTCTATTTTATAACTTGCGATTTCAACAGTTTCATCTTTGAAACTCTCATATTTATCTTCTAACATACCTACATATTCACTACCAATGATAATGGCATCTACTTCATTAGCATATAATGCATCTGCTAATTCTACGTATGTATCTTTTTGTTGTAAATCAAAATCTTGCGTCATTTCTCCTTCAAATGATGCAATTGCCTCTGCAACATTTTTAGAGTCATGTTGATATGATACTGCCGTTGGCTTACCACTTAAAGCCTCCACACTGTCAGTAACACTATCCTTTAATACTCTGACAGAAACCACATGTGTTTCTGTTGTCTTATTAGAAACATTATTAATAAAATTATCTCCTCGAACAACATATCTTGTTCCAAGTAATAATACTATACTTGTTATAATACTAAACACCTTGGTAATAGTTACTCGTTTACTGAAATGTTTTTCTTTTTCTTTCTTTTGTCCAGAATAAATAATTCCTACATATATTAACCATAAGACTACTAACGCCCCAGTAACAAGTATTATTGTTTTCATGGGTAATATATTTAGTTTATATATGAAGAATAAAAATATAGCCATCGCTAATAATTGTAACCCTAATATTGTAAATTTCGATAATATAAAATTAAGAAATTTTCTTTCTTTCATAATTACACTCCTTCTTTTATATGAGTTCCTTCAAAATAATATCATAAAATACAGGATTGTTCAAATATCGACAGTAAAACTACTATTTGCCTATAAATATCCATTTTTTCACATCCTATATATAGGTGATTTTTATTCCTTCCCCTAATGTATAATTAAACAATAAGGAGGGATTAATTTTATGTCAAAAAATCCTGCTATAATAATTGGTGAATATCTCCATAATGAAAGAAAAAAGAAAGGTTTATCAATTGATAAACTCGCTAGTATTTGTCAATTATCTTCATCACAGATTAGTGTTATTGAAAGAGGAAAAAATCCACAAACTGGAAAGCATAATAACATCACTCTAACTTCCTTAGAATTAATTGGTAAGGGTTTAGATTTATCTGTCCATGATATCTTAGAAAACTCTGGCTACTATAATAGCTTTCATGATACTATTAAACAAAGTGAAAGGCATTTTTCCATTCATATGCAAACTCTTTTAAAAAATAAATATACGAAATTAAATGCACATAATAAAGACAAAGTTTTAATTTATATTGAAAAACTATTAGAGGCCCAAGGAAAGAATACATGAAAATAGCTATTGTAGATAAAAACACAGAATATTTAAATGATTTATCTGATGAAATATGTAGCCATTATTATCCTGAAGAAGATATTTTCGCATATAAATTCAATAATGTTGATGAATTTATGAAAATTTTGTTTGATGGCATACATTTCAAAATTGTTTTTTTAGATAATGATACTTGTGATATTATTACCGTAAAAACTGTACAAGAACTATTACCAGAAACAATCATTATTGGTGTCACTGATGATACTTCTATCATTCCACTAAATAATCATCAGCTCTTAATTAAACCATATACTCCTAGTAGTGTTCACAATGCTTTATTGCATTCTATTAAACACGCAACAATTAAACCTAATAAAATTAAAGTTATGCATGGCTCAAGATATTCATACATTGAATTACAACATATATATTATTTTGAATCATATTACGGAAAAGTATACATTCATACACATAAGAATCGTTATTTAGCAACTAATCAATTTTTATATCAATATACGGATTTATTATCGCATTATGGTTTTGTATCTATACATAAAAGTATTTTAGTAAATATGGATAAGATTAAATTCGCTACGATTGATGAGTATGTTTTACTCAATGATAAAATTTTATATCCAAGTGTAAGAAAACGCGTAAAAGCATATAAGGATTTTAAAAAGTATAGTGATCAAAAAGCTAAGTTTCCAATATTATAAAAAATATATTCTTATTTTACTATCTAAATATCAATGTTATTCTATATAATTTTTCTAAAAATAGTTTTTCTACATTAAAAAATATGTTATAATACAAATAGTCGAAGGACTAGTATTTATGCAGAAGAAAAGGAAGAGGTTCGGCTCTTCCTTTTCGCTATTTTGGGAACTAGATTTATGCAGTTAGGTATTACTTATTTGTCTTTAGCTTTGAAAATAAGATAGGTAATAACCAAGATTAAATAGAGTATTGATAAATACTCCATAACATCCCCTAACTTACATCAATACTAGTTCCCCAGTTTGATGTATCTGCATTCTTGTCCCTCCATAGCACACTTTTGTGCACTACTATCGTATCATAATTATGGGTGTACGAAGCCCTGCGTTTGTTTCATATTTTTCTATTTTAGTTCCAACTATATAATAAAAATGAACCTTTAATTTATAGGCTCATCTTTTTATTATGTATTTATTTTTTCTTCTTTTTATACATGATTAATAAAACGATAGCGATTACTACTGCTGCTCCAAGTAAAACCACATACATAGTAATATCTGTATTATCTCCTGTAGATACTGTACCACCAGTATATGCAGATATTATATTTGTATTTCCAACTAACAATCCTAACATTAACATAGGGATTAATAAAATTTTCTTTTTCATAATCTTCACTCCTTTATCGTTTATAGTATATCATCTTTTATTATATATTTCTAGTTTTCCAAGAGTATCTTCAAAAATCTAGTTTACGTCTTTTTTTAAATATAAAATTATGTAACTTATGTCTAAATGATATATCCCATATTTTAGTTTACCAGCTACTTTAAAAAGTGATATAATGTATATATTGAGGTGATTGTATGAGTGCTTTTATAGAAATGAAAGATGTTATGAAAACATATCAAATGGGAGAAGTAGATATTCATGCATCAAATAATGTTAACTTCTCTATTGAAAAAGGAGAGTTAGTTGTTATTGTTGGTCCAAGTGGAGCAGGAAAAACAACTATTTTAAATTTACTAGGCGGAATGGATATTCCCACTTCAGGTGAGATTATTGTCGATAAACAAAATGTAGAACTTTTTAATGAAAAAGAATTAACAGCCTATCGCCGTGATGATATTGGTTTTGTTTTTCAATTTTATAACTTAATTCAAAACCTGACTGCTATTGAAAATGTCGAACTTGCAAGTCAAATATGTAAAAACCCATTACCGGCACGTTCAGTATTACAAAGTGTTCAATTATTAAATCGTGCTGATCACTTCCCTTCACAATTATCTGGTGGAGAACAACAAAGAATAGCGATTG
>JBKEBJ010000361.1:0-8752 GCA_047973105.1 Coprobacillaceae bacterium
GCATCAATCTGTGCTGCACCAATTGTTCTCCAAGCAGCTGGCGTTATAACAAATACTAAAGGTACGGGTTATCCAGGTTTTGCATCCGATTTAGTGGATGCTACTGTGGAAGATTCTTTGGTGGGAGTTGATAAACATATCATTACTAGTAAAGGACCTGCAACGGCTTTATTGTTTGCTTATACAATATTAGAAACATTAGGTATTGATAGTGATTCATTACAAGAGGCAATGCAATATAATGCTTTATTGATGCGTTAAAAAAAGACAGTAGTGTATAGGACTTTAAATCTATACATTACTGTCTTTTAGGTTTGTTCTAATGTGTATAAAAGATAAAATACAAAACCTAAACAATACAATTCTATTATAACATTAATGTTTCCAACAATGATACAAAGAGGAAGTAGTGAAAACAATCCTGTTTGTAATATAGTATTAACTTTTTGATAGAGTATAAAATTGATTAATTTTATATTATTACTACACTTATATATACAATATATAACTAAACCAATAGATAAAATCGAAAAAATAATATGTATTATAGAGTATAAATTTTGAGTACCTGGTTGATAGGGGACTAGTCCACCAATACAATAAAGTATAAAAGCGATAGAACGTAGTCGAAAAGTAGCTGTATGTGTTTTTTTACTAATATAAGAAAGTTTATAATATATCCCTATACCAATCATTAATAACCAAAAAATATATAGTATTTGAAATTTTGGAGTATACGAAAAGTAGGTAAAATTATGTTCTAATGATCCGATTTGCGTAGCTAATATCACAGATAAAATAAAAAAGAGAATATACATAACTCACCTCCTGTACAAATTGTAATAAATATAAGCATATTTGTAAATAATAAAGTAATCTACTGTTGTAATAGGTACATAATAATAGGAGGTAGTCTATGCAAGAAATAGAAATTATAAATATGAAATTAAAATTTTTACAGGTGTCAATGAATGAAAAAGAAATACAGTTTGAACCAGACAATGTACAAGCGATGCTCCAAATCAAACATAATTTTGATAATGAAACAAAAGAGATTCAGTATCATATTGTTGTTGGAGAGAATACGGATGCGTATTTATTTATTATAGATTGTACATATCAGTTTAATATTTCTAATACAACTATTTTAGAAGAGGAAATTGTTAAAGAAGCAATGCGTTTATTAGAATCACATGTTGAAGAAATCTTAGCTTTTACCAGCATGGAAGGTGGCTATATAACAGAATCTCATAATTAAAAGAGGGAAACCTCTTTTTACTTTATCACACATAATGACAAATGGCATAGTTTATAGTAGAGGTGGATTATGTATGTTGGCTTATATAAATGATAACGATTTAAGAGGGAAAGCAGTAGTGGATTTATTAACAATTTCTAATTATGAAGTGACAACTTTACAATCAAGGATAGAGGAGGTGGATTTTTCTTACTTAGGATTAAAGGGGGAGAATTATCTTTCATGTGATTTTAAACTAGGTAGTAGAGTCTATACATTGGTTTATGATGAAGTATTAGAAAAATATTGTAAAGAAAAGCAAGTACTATATGACTATTTATATAGTGATTATCATTTAGTACAAGGAAATACCTATTTAACTACCGAAGCATTAATTGGATATATGGTAATGGATAATCCAATCAGTATTATGCAAAGTAAAGTATTAGTTATTGGATATGGTAATTGTGGAAAAGATATCGCTAAAAAGTTAGGTGCTATGCAGGCAATTATTCATGTAACAAATCGTGGTACACACCATCGTTCAATGGTTCAAAAACATGGTTATCAATATGTTCCAGTAGAAACTTTACAATTAGATGCATATGATTTTGTTATTAATACAGTCCCTTATCCAATGCTAAGCAAAGATATACTAAAATCAAGAAAACAGACATGTAAAATATATGATGTTGCATCGTCACCTTATGGAATTAAGGAAGAAGACCGATGTGATAATTATTATATTTTAGGAGGTCTACCTGCGAAGTATGCATACAAATCAGCAGCGAAGTTGATTTGTAAAGCGATAACTAAAAAGGAAGAGATATATGTTAAAAGATAAAAATATAGGATTCGCAATAACTGGTTCATTTTGTTCTATGGATGATATGTTAGAAGTGTTAAAACAGTTAGTGAAAGAATCAAAAAATGTGTATGTATTTGTCAGTGAAAAAGTATTAACTTGTGACAATCGCTTTAATAGCGCTAGTGAATTAATGGGAAAAATTGAAGCTATTACCAAACAAGCAGTTGTTAAAGATATTGTAGAAGCAGAAATGTTTGGTCCAAAAATACCATTAGATGCTGTTATGGTATATCCGTGTACGAGCAATACCCTAGGTAAATTTGTGAATAGCATTAATGACAATGCAGTAACAATGGCTTGTAAAAGCACATTGCGTAATAATAAAAATATTGTTTTAGGAATTTATACAAATGATGCATTAAGTAATAGTGGTAAAAATATCATGCAGATACTAAATACTAAAAATTTCTATGTTATACCTATGTATCCTGATAATTTAGAAAAGAAACCATTTAGTATGATTGCCAATAAAGATAAGGCAATAGAAACTTTAATACAAGCTTTAAATGATAAACAAATTCAACCTGTGTTTGAAGGTGAAAAGCATGATTAGTGTATTGAAATTTGGTGGTAGTTCATTAAAAGATGAGGCTAGTCGCCAAAAGGTCGCTAATATTATTAAAAATGTAGAAGGTAAAGTAATTGTTGTAGTAAGCGCTATTGGGCGTTATCCAGATGCTTATGCAACGGATACTTTGCGTTCTTTAATCTCTGCTAAAGTTACTATTACAGAAAGTAATCGTTTATTAAGTGTTGGAGAAATTATTAGCAGTGTTATATTAGCTGATGATTTACTTCAAAATGATATAAAAGCTATATCCTTATCGAGTATTCAAGCAGGGTTGAAAGTAAAAGATCATAAACTAATTGATTTGCAGGTAGAAAACATTAGAAAAAAACTTGAGGATTATGATGTAGTTATTGTTCCTGGCTTTCAAGGAATTGATCCCGATGGTGAAATTAGTATTTTAGAAAGTGGCGATAGTGATTATTCAGCTGTTTATATCGCAAAAAAATGGGATTAAATAAAGTGTATTTATATTCTGATGTATGTGGAATATATACAGGGGATCCGAAATATATTATAAGTGCCAGATTAATTTCTCAAGTTTCATATGAACAAGCTTTAGATTTATCTAAGCATAAAGCAAGAATTATCTGTCAAAAAGCATTGGAAGAAGGAAGTAAGGAAATAGGATTTAAAATATATTTATGTTCTACCTTCATACCAGATTGTCATACTTGCATTGATCACAGTGAAACCCATATAAAAACGATGTCTATTGATTTTAAATATTGGTTAATTTCATTTGATGAGGATATTAAAGAGGAAGACACATCTTTAGTTTTTGAAGAAATTGATACGCATAAGTTTATGGTTCAAGAAGAGAATTTATCTAAACTACAAACTAAATACACAAAAATTGAAGAATATGTAAAAGTTCATTTCGTTGGTTGTGATTTAGAAGGCGATGAAATCTATCGTGTATTCTTAGATCAATTCTGTCAAAAATCGTATCGTGAAGGAAATAGTTATTATATTTCTAATAAGAATCAAAAACAAGACATTACATTATTACACGATATTATTGTAAAGGAGGAATAATGTGAAAGAAGTATATACTGCTCTAATCACACCTTTTGATGAAGAAGGGGCAATTGATTATGAGAGTTTAAAAAAATTGATGGATCATCTAATATCACAAGGAAATACTCGTTTTCTGATTTGTGGGACTACTGCTGAAGTATCAACACTGCGTTTACATGAAAAGAAACAATTAGTTCGTTATGTACGTTATCATTATCCAGATATTCAAATTATTGTTGGCTCTGGTTCAAATAGTACAAATGAAGTTATTCGACAAATGCAAGAATTGAGTAATATTCAAGGTATTGATGCTTTTATGGTAGTAACACCATATTATAATAAACCATCACAAGAGGGATTGTATCAACATTATAGTAAAATAGCGAAGGCAACGGATAAGAATATTATTATTTATAATGTTCCTAGTCGAACTGCTTGTGAAATTAGTAATCATACAGTTAGTCGATTAATTAAAAAATATAAAAATATCATTGGTTTAAAACAAGCAGGAGAAATAGCTGGAATACGTAAATTAAAAGATACCTTTCCAGATTTCAAAATCTACGTTGGTAATGATAATTTATTAAAAGAAGCTTTAGAATTGGGGGCAGATGGAATCATTTCTGTAGTAAGTCATGTAGATTATCCATTAATTGAAAATATTTGTAATACAGAAGATCATTTTCAAGATGCATATTTGAAAATATTAAGTAAATATTTATTTATGGAATCTTCTCCAGCGCCTACAAAATATGTTTTATCGAAGATGGGTTACATTAAAAACAAGTTGCGATTACCTTTGGTTCCTGTTTCAAAAAGTTTAGAAAAACAATTAGATAGTATTGTAGAGAAATATAAGTAAAATATTTCTCTTTTTCTTATTTTTTTGTTACAATTGGGGTATAAAAATAATATTAGTAATTATCAAAGAACTGTGGTAGTATATAACTACTGCATTTCCATAAATAACATAATAAATAATAAACAAAAATAATATAGAGGTGAAAAAATGAAGAAAGACAGTATAAAAATACTACCTATGGGTGGACAAGCAGAAATGGGTAAAAGTATGTATTGTATTATAATAAACAATAAAATTTTTATCGTTGATGCTGGTTTCCGTTTCCCTGAGGTAGATAAACTAGGGGTTGATATTATCATCCCAAGTTTTGATTATTTAAAAGAGAATAAAAAGAAAGTAAAAGCTATTATCATTACACATGGACATGATGATGTTATGGCAGCATTACCATATTTATTAGAAAATGTTAGTGCACCAATTTATGCACCTGCATTAACTGCTGATTTAATTGAACAAATGTTAGTGCGTCATAAAAAATTCAATAAAAGTAAAATCAATTACACATTACATCGGGTAAAACGTAATGGATCTATTGAAGTTGCAGGTGTACCAATAGAATTCTTCCCATTAACACATTCCATTCCTGGAAGTGTTGGTGTTGCGATTTGGACTAGTGAAGGATATATTGTATATGCAGGTGAGTTCATTATTGATTTTGGAGCACCAGAAGGATTCAGATGCGATATTCAAAAGATGATGGAGATTGGTAAAAAAGGAGTATTGGCTTTGATGGTTGAATCCTCATATGCTAAGAATCCTGGATATACCTCACCAAACCATAAACTAACAGATAAAATAGATCATATTTTTGAAGATAGTGAAGGGCGTATTATTATATCTAGTTATGCCCAAAACATTTTTAGAACAAAAGAAATTGTTGAGTTAACAAAGAAATATAAACGTAAAATAGTATTTTATGGACGTGATAAATATGATAGTACTAATAGTATTGTTCGTATGGGTCAACAATTAAAAAAAGCAGTTATTCATGTTCCAAAAAATTTAGTAGCATTTAAAACAGATATTGGAAAGCCAAAAATCAATGATAATTTAGTTGTCTTATTAAGTGGGACGCCAAGAAGAATATATCATGATATTTGTGATATTATTGATGGTGGAGATGAATATCTAAAGTTAGATAAAGATGATACGTTTATTGTTGCTTCTCCAGTTTTACCAGGAACTGAGAAAATAGCGAATAAAGCACAAAACTAATTATATAAAACTGATTCAAGAGTACATATATTAAAAACAAAAGAATTGTATTCAATGCATGCTTCGCAAGAAGATATTAAAGTTATTATTCAAATTTTCAATCCAACATACTTTATTCCAATCAAGGGTGAGTATCAACATTTCATTTCCAATGCGAATATCGCTAAAGGAATGGGAATTAAGGATGATAAAATTATTCTTATAGACAATGGAGAAAAAATCACTTTTAAAGATGGAAAATTAGAAAATGCTCGTGATACTATTACTATTGAAGATATTATGATAGATGGTATTGGCGTTGGTGATGTTGGTGCAAAAGTTATTGATGATCGTATTCAATTATCCAATGATGGTGTTGTCATTATTGGTTTAACTATCGATAGCAAGAAAAAAGATATTATAGCGACTACAGACATCCAAACTAGAGGATTTGTATACTTAAAAGATTCTGAGCATATCATCAAAAATATCACTAAGATTGCTGAAGATAGTGTTGCAGAAATGAAAAAAGATAAGAAATTAGAAGCTGTTGAAGTGCGTCAAACAATTAAAGATAAAGTCAACAAGTATATTTCTAAAGAAACTGGAAAACGACCTGTTGTTTTACCAGTCATTATTGAAGCTTAAGCAAGATATTTCTTGCTTTTTCTTTTTAAAAAGCTATGGTATAATAAACAAATGTGGAGGTGAGAACGGTGGCAAAAACAAAGCGAACTAAAAAGTCCAAACAAGACCAAATAAGTGAAGAACTAAAAACAAGAATCATTGCAGCTATTGGTTTGTTTTTGATAGTAATTGCAGCTATGAAATTAGGTATCATTGGTGAACAATTACATTATGTTTCTGCTTTTTGTGTCGGGAATTTTGTAGGGATTTTATATATTATGTTAGCTTGCCTTGCTTGTTATGTCATTTATTTCGCTAAACTTCCTAAATATAAAGGACCAAAAGCAGTAGGGTTATACTTAGTGGTTACTGCTATTTTAATATATATATCTGTTCCAGGGGATACGAGTATTGTTGGAATTAAGGTTATTAATCAATATATGGCTAGTGTTCCATTAAATCGAGGTGGATTCATTGGAGCAATTTTATATGGTGGATTAAGTGCGTTATTTGATCATATTGGAACTGTTATTGCAGCTATTTTTATTTTAGCCATTGGATTGGTTTTGTTTGGTGGAAAAATGTATATCAATTATCGTAATAAAAGAGTCGCTAATAAGAAACCAAAAACTAAAGATGTAAATAAAATATCTACTCGTACTGGTAAATTTATAGATTTCTTTTCTAAAAAGAAAGATGAAGATGTCTTCTTTTCTGACAACTCATTTGAAGAGAAAAAGAAGAGAAAGAAAGAAAAGCCTGTTAAAAGCAATGTATTAGAAGATAATGATGCAAATACGCAAATGCGTATTCATCAAATGCAAATGGCAGAAGATGAAGAAGTAGAAACAACATTAGATATAAATGATGAATCTATGACATTAGAAATTAAAGAAAAAACAGAAGTAGAACCAGAACCAATATTAAAAAAAGTACCGAAGAAAATCAATAAAAATTATAAACTACCACCATTACAATTACTAAAGACTGTAAGTGGTGGAAATACAAAAAATAATCGTGGTTTTGCATTAGATAATGCAAAGAGATTAGCGAGTGTTTTACAAGAATTTGGTGTTAATGCATCTGTTAGTGATATTTTTATTGGTCCTTCAGTTACTAAATATGAGTTAAAATTAGAAACAGGAACTAGGGTTAATAAAATATTACAATTACAAGATGATATTAAATTAGCTTTAGCTGCTAAAGATATTCGAATTGAGGCACCAATTCCTGGTAAAGCTGCTGTTGGAGTAGAAATTCCAAATCAATCTTCAACGATGGTTAGCTTTAAAGAGGTGTTCAAAGATATTCCAGATGATTTACAAGATAACAAATTATTAGTTCCATTAGGAAAAGATGTTAGTGGAAAAGCGATATACGCTGAACTTAATAAAATGCCCCATTTGTTAATTGCTGGAGCAACTGGTAGTGGGAAGTCAGTTTGCATCAATACTATTATTTGTAGTATTTTAATGCGTGCGCGTCCTGATGAAGTTCGTTTAATATTAATTGATCCTAAAAAAGTAGAATTATCAAATTATAATGGTGTACCCCATTTATTAGCACCTGTTGTTACCGATCCTAAGAAAGCAGCCAATGTTTTACGTGAAGTAGTAGGAGAAATGGAAAGACGTTATGATTTATTTGCGAACGCTAATGTGAGAAATATTGCTAGTTATAATGCGTATGCAAAACAAAAAAATGAGACGTTAGCAGAAGATGAAGAAGGAGAAATCTTGCCATATCATGTAGTTATCTTAGATGAGGTTGCAGATTTAATGATGGTAGCGAGTAAAGATGTAGAAGATTGTATTATGCGTATTGCCCAAATGGCTAGAGCAGCTGGAATCCATATGATTGTTGCTACGCAAAGGCCTTCTACAGATGTTATTACTGGTGTTATTAAGGCCAATATTCCATCAAGAATAGCGTTTGCTGTATCTTCAGGAATTGATTCTCGTACTATTTTAGATGGTAGTGGAGCTGGGAAATTACTTGGTAAAGGAGATATGTTATTCTCTCCAATGGGATCTAGTTCTCCAACGCGTGTACAGGGAGCATTTGTCTCTGATGATGAAGTAGCGAAAATTACATATTATACAACGCAACAACAAGAAGCTACATATGAAGATAAATTTGTTAATGTAAAAGCAACATCACCATCTACATCTTCAAAAGAAGATGAAGAGGATGAAGAATATGAAATGTGCCGAACATTTGTAATCAATGCCCAAAAGGCTAGTACATCTTTATTACAACGTCAATTTAGAATTGGTTATAATAAAGCTGCACGTATTATTGATCAGTTAGAGTCAGATGGTATCATTGGACCACAAGTTGGGTCAAAACCAAGAGAAGTTTATGTAAGAGGTTACG
>JBKEBJ010000377.1:0-15471 GCA_047973105.1 Coprobacillaceae bacterium
TTATTAAATCAAAACGCATTGCTAGTAAAGTATTAATCATTGTAATACCATCTGCACCTGCTTCTTCTACTGCCTTTGCCATTGCAACAATATCTGTTACATTTGGTGATAATTTAATATATACTGGCACTTTACTTACTTCTTTAACTGCTTTTGTTAAATCGGCTGCCATTTTAGGATCGGTACCAAATTGAATACCGCCATGTTTAACATTAGGACAAGAAATATTAATCTCTAAAGCACCTACTTTATCATGTATTGATATTTTTTTAGCACATTCGACATAATCTTCAAAACAACTTCCGGCAACATTCGCAATAACTTTATCTCTATATAGAGGGCGTAATCTTTCTAATTCATTGGACATAACATAATCAACACCTGGATTTTGTAATCCAATAGCGTTCAACATTCCACTTGGACCTTCGGCTATTCTTGGTAAAGGATTTCCAAAACGTGGTTCTAAAGTTGTTCCTTTTAACATCATTGATCCTAATACATTAATATCATAGAATCTTATAAATTCATATCCAAAGCCAAAAGTTCCACTAGCTGGAATAACTGGATTTTTCATTGTTAACCCTGGTAAAGATACTTTTAAATTAACCATTTACAATCACCTCACTAGCTAAAAGAATTGGTCCTTCTACACAAATACGTTTATAAGGCATTGTTTTTACTTTGCATGAACAAGCCATACATGCACCAAATCCACACCCCATGCGAGCTTCAAATGATAATTGACCATTATTTGGATAAGATAGTGCTAAAGCATCTAACATGGGTTCTGGACCACAACTATAGTATTGATCAAATGTTAGATTGTTTTGTTTTATAACATCAATAACAGTTCCCTTAGTTCCCATACTTCCATCCATAGTCGCAATATGTACTTCACCAAATTCTTCAAATTTTTCTTGATAAAAAACATCTTTTTCACTTCCAAAGCCAAGAATCGTAGTGACTTTAAAACCTTTTTTCTTTAATTTTTTTCCAAGGTTATATAATGGTGGTGTTCCTAACCCGCCACCTATTAATAAAGCTTCTCCTTTTTTTTGTAGTGTAAAACCGTTACCTAAACCAACTAAGCAATCTAACGACTCTCCTATTTGTTTTTTGGCTAATAGTTTAGTTCCTTCACCTACAACTCTAAATATAATAGTAATACTTGTTTCATCATAATCACAAATAGACATGGGTCTACGTAAATATGGTTGTAAACTATCATTAATTTTAATATTAATGAATTGGCCTGGAGCGCTAATATACTGTACTGCCTCACCAGTTAAAACCATCTCATATACATCTTTCACTAATTCTCTTTTACTACTAATTATCATATTTCCTTGATACTTTGTCATGATTTCCCTCCTTATAATTTAGTAACTACACCATCTAATACATGGTACATTACCTTACCAGTACATGTTACTCCTAAAAATGGTGTGTTAATTGATTTTGATTTGTTATTCTCTTCACTTATAGTAAATGATTCCTGTAAATCGATAACACATAAATTGGCTTTTTTACCAACTT
This sequence comes from Coprobacillaceae bacterium, assembly GCA_047973105.1. Taxonomy (GTDB): domain Bacteria; phylum Bacillota_I; class Bacilli_A; order Erysipelotrichales; family Coprobacillaceae; genus CAKVJS01. The sequence continues at coordinate 1,537 of JBKEBJ010000377.1, forward strand.
CAAAACTGTGATCCAAACCTAAAATTCTTGCCGGATTAACCGCCATACAAGTAAGTACAGTTTCTAGAGATAGTAATCCTTTTTTTATTAAATATGTATGTATTAAGCTAAAGGAATGTTGCACACCAATAATTCCAAAAGGTGCTTTATCAATTGGTACATTCTTTTCTTCACGAGTATGAGGGGCATGATCAGTAGCGATAACTTCGATACTCCCATCACGCAATCCTTCTAACAATGCTTCTAAATCTTCTTTTGAACGTAATGGTGGGTTCATTTTATAATTTGGATGACAGTCTTTAATATTTTCATCCGTTAATATCAAATGATGGGGGCATACTTCGCCACTTGTTAATAGTTTGTTTTTCTTTGCTTCCTTTAAAGAAACAGCTGTCTCCTTCGTAGAGATATGACAAATATGATAACGACATTTATTATTTTTCGCTAACTCTAAATCTCTCCTAGCTTGTTTAAATTCGGAATCATTATTAATTCCTACTAATTGATGATTTTTAGCGTATGTTCCATCATGAATACAAGCTCCAGGTTTCAATTCATTTTCATCTTCACAATGTGCTACAATCATTGCATGATTTTCCTTAGCCTTTTTCATCGCTGAATTCATCATTGTTTCTGATTGCACGCCTTTTCCATCATCAGAGAACCCTAAAATAATCGGTTCTTTACTAATGTTATCGAAGTCTACTAACGAGTTTCCTTGTAACCCTTTTGTAATAGCACTATATGTATATGTATGTACTTTCGCATCTCGCTTTACTCGATTTGAAAAATCGCAAATTGTTTCTAAAGAATCCATACATGGATTTGTATTAGCCATTGCTACAACATGTGTATACCCTCCATACTTAGCAGCCAATGTTCCTGTTGCAATCGTTTCTTTATGTTCAAATCCAGGCTCTCTTAAATGTACATGCATATCAACAAATCCTAATGTTAAAATTTGATTTTTGATATCTATCACTTTAGCACCCTCTTCTTCTACAACATCTTCTATAGACGCAATTATCTCATCTTCTATTAGTACATCTTTATTTTGTAATTTTCCTTGATAAAAAACCTGTCCGTTTTTAAATACTACCTTACCCATTTTTAATCCTGCCTTTCTTCTTATGTAAAAAAAGATTTGCCTCCAATTTCAATATTAATAATAAAAATATTAATAAATTAAAATCAGTAGTCAAATCTACCCCAATATCTATTCTTCTTTGTATTTTTCTTTATTTTAAAGATATACATAGTTTCCTCCTAAAAAAATACCTCTTATGAGGTATCATTGGGAATAACAATGATTATACCCCATGTATCTGTATTTATTTTTATTATCATACCAAATACCTTACATAATTACAATCATTATTTACAATAATAAAAAACTAGGTATCCCTAGCTCCTATTTATTTTTATATAATTTCTCTTGTAAGGCCTCTTCTACAAATTCTGGAACCAATCCTTTTACAGAGCGTCCATGAGAAACAATCTCTTTTACTGATGAAGATGATATAAAAGATTGACTAGGTCTAGTCATTAAGAATACCATCTCAATATCTGGATCAAGAAATTGATTAGAAAAAGCTAATTGTAATTCATATTCAAAATCCATAGTTGCTCGAATCCCTCTAACTAAGATCTTGGATCCAACACTCTTAGCGTACTCTACAGATAATTCTTCTGAAGCATCAATAATAACATTATCATAATCTTTGGTTACTTCTTCTAATAGTCTTTTACGTTCTTCTACAGTAAATGTTCCTGATTTTTCAGGATTTAAAAAGATGGTAACATATAATTGATCAAACATTTTACTTGCTCTATTAATAATATCCAAATGTCCATTGGTTACAGGATCAAAAGTCCCTGCATAAATCGCAATATTCTTTTTCATATTCTACTCCTCTATTTGGTATGTATAAACACTAACAGCTGTTATACCATGTGAATTTCTTTTATATAAATGGAATCCTACTGGTTCTTTAATAGTAACTTCTTCTAATTCTTCAATTACAATCGTACAATTTTGTTGTAACATTTGATGTTCTACTAAAAATAATAGAATATCATCTACTAATTGTTTTCCATATGGTGGATCCAATAATACTAAATCTAATTTTATGTTCTCTTTCGATAACTTAATCAATGCTTTTTTATAATCCATCTTCCATGCTGTCGCATTATCAATTTGAAGTGTTGACAAATTATCTTTGATTACTTTGAATGCCTCATATTGTTGATCTACTACATATAGGGTAGAACAACCACGAGACAAAGCTTCTATCCCTAAACCACCACTACCACCAAATAAATCTAATGCAATACCCCCATCAAAATAAGGACCAATCATATTAAACATGCTTTCCTTATTCCGATCTGTTGTCGGTCTTGTTGCATTGGATTTTGGGGTTTTCAATTGTCTACTTTTATATTTACCTGCAATAACTCTCATAAGACACCTCTAAAATGTATATCGTGATGTTGATAAATCAACACTGATATCCTTAAATATAATTTGCGTAACTTCTTCTAACAAGGCATTTACATCATGATAAGCTTGATAATAATCTTGAATTATTGGATGCTGACTTACTTCTTTTTTTAGTGCTTTCATACTTTCTAGTTGTTCACTTATATCAATATGTTTATCATATTTCTTTACTTCTTGATATTTTGTAACCGCATTTTGATAATTCTTTAATAATTCTTGAATATTCTCTTCTTGCATTCTTTGTTCTTGCATAAGAAAAGAAAGATAACGAGTATCTTTTTTTATCTCTGAAATTAGTGCATCTATTAATTTCTCCATATGTTCTCCTATAATAGTAATTCCATCATATTTAAAACCATTGATAACTGTTCTACTTTAGCTAAAAATGTTTGATTTGTCTCTTGTTTATAGATTTCTTGTAGTTCGGAAATACGTTCTGGCTCTCTTGATAAGATAATATACCAACGAGGATTTTGGCGTAAATATAAAACTAAATCATTATTCATCATACCACTTATACTTTTGTTTTTGTGGTTTCTCTGGTTCATCTTTTACCAAGAAACTAGAAGCCATTCCTAACATTTTTTCCAAAGAATGTAGGCCAGAAGATACACTATCCAAATCCACATTTTTAACAACATCCATAATTCCAGAAAAATCCATTCCTGTACTTTGTTTATAAGCATTCCAGAATTTATCATCTTCTCCATACATTGTATAGATTTCATATAATTGTTGCCATGTATAGCGACCAGACAATCCATCATCTCTAACACTAGGAATAGTAGTAACAAATTTTTTAAATTCTTCTAATTGACTCATTAATATCACCTAATAATACTATATGCAAGAAATATCAAACTGTGTCAAATGCCTCATATTTTTCATGATTATATTTGCGAATAATACTTTGACATATACCTATCGCAATAAATGCTGATAATGTCGAAGAACCACCAGAAGATATTAATAACAATGGTACTCCAGTCATTGGAATAAAACCAGATACTCCTCCTAAGTTAACTAATAGCTGTAAAAAGAAATACGAGGCAACTCCTAATAATATAATTTTTGATTTATTATCTTTAACTGCATCTGAATAACGTAATAATTTAAATATAATAATACAAGTTGGAATGATGATTAAAGCTAATCCAAACAGACCTAACTCTTCGTATACAATAGCACCAATAAAATCATTGTGAGCTTCTGGAATATATCCAAATGTTTGAGTTGAATAACCTAATCCCAATCCAAATAAACCACCATTAGAAAAGGCAATTAATGAATTAGTCAAATGAAATCCTGCATCATAATAATCTTCTAATGGATTAAACCACGTATAAATTCTTCCTAATTGATATCCTTGTAACACTGTTGTTCCTAACACAACCAAAATTACTGCACCAACAATAATAACACCAATAACTAATTTCTTATATTTCTTATAATATGTCCTTGGTGTAGACATGAAACAAATAAAACATATTAACATTATAATAATTGTTGTTCCTAAGTCTTTTTGTAAAAACATCCCAACAATACCAACAATAATAACTAAGCACATAGGCAAAACTGTACATTTAATAAATTTATCCTTATAGAAGGCATTCTTTGCAGCCTCATTCCGGAATTTTCCTTTAACTATATATGCTGCATCAGTCTCAGTTAACATATAGGCCATTACTAAAATCATAATAACCTTCATAAATTCTGCTGGTTGAATAGTAAACCCCCCTGGTAATTTAATCCAAGCACTGGATCCTTTTATACTCCAGAAAAGACACAAACACATACTAATGATTCCCGTAAGATACATTTTCATAGATGTGCTAAATTTAATATTCTTTGCTTTAAAAGTTTTAGAAAAAAAGCGCATCGCAACAATTCCAATAAAAACATAACCTGCTTGTGTTAACATATTTCGAATTGCTGTTGACGCTCCTTTAGTAGAAGCTATACCAATGGAAGAAGATCCAATCATGATAATACCAAAGATTGCTAAAATCATGGTACTTGCATAAATAGATTTATCTCCACCTTTACTATTTTTAAATAAATTTCGAATTGCTTGCATCATCTCTTCACCTATGCTTTTAACCAATCATTATCTTTAGCCAATGTCACTATGCGATAAATAGAATACCCGGATATCTTTTCAAATTCCTTATCTATTTGTTTCTCTTCACTTTTTGAGTCTACTACTTGTTTAAATCCTTTATATGCTACCATAAATTCATCTTTATGTATTCCTGTTTCATAGGCTTGTTCAACTGCGTTAAACAAGGTTACTACTAGGATAATTTCTTCTGTATTCCAACTATAATCTAATGGATAATTATATTCCATAAACTTTACACCTCAATTTCTTATATATTATATCTTAAAAAAGATAAAAAATAAATGCTTTCTGGGCAATAAACTATAACAAAAATGAAATACCTCATAGTATACAAGTGTGAGGAGGGATAATATGAACTGTTGTGGATATAACTACTCTGGTTGCGGATGTAACTCATACGCTCCAAAGTACGCATACAATCCATTCGGATGTGGAGGATGCGGTACTGGTTACAGTGGTGGATACGGTAACGGAATCGGATGGATCGCTATCGTACTAGTAATTTTCTTAATCTTAATCATCGCTAATATTTGTTAATATTAGATTATCAAACAACTTTTTGTAAACCCTCATTTATGATATAATATGTCATAAATGAGGTGAGATTTATGCTTTTAATGAAAGATATAATTGATGACAAAGATAAAAGAATACGAATCAAGTCGAAGGAAGTGGAAATGCCACTCTCTAAAGAAGATCGTAAAATGTTACAGGATATGTATGATTTTTTAGTAAATTCACAAGATCCTGAAGCAAGTGAAAAATACGAATTACGCCCAGCTGTAGGCATTGCTGCTATACAACTAGGAGTACCTAAACGCATGTGTGCTATATATGTATGTGACTATGATGAAGATGGTAACATTACAAGTAGTGACAGTTACGGGTTAGTAAATCCTAAAATTGTTTCTTATACAGAAAAGAAGTCCTACTTAAAAAGTGGAGAGGGGTGTCTTTCTGTTAATGAAGAAATTGAAGGATATGTACCAAGATATGCAAAAGTAACTGTTGAAGGTTATGATATCTTAACAGAAAGTTCAGTACGTATTGTGGCCAGAGGATTTTTATCTGTCTGTTTGCAACATGAACTTGATCATTTCGAAGGTACTTTATTCTATGACCGTATTGATAAAAATGCGCCATTAGCACCTATTGAGAATGCTATGGTAATTGATTAAATAATAAAAGTGCAATATTGAACATATTCAATATTTGCACTTTTTTATTATATCTAAAATTTTTCCTATACAAATAAATTCACTACTTTTATAAGTTATATTATATTTTAGAAAATGCTTGTTTTAAATCTGCAATTAAATCCTTACTATCTTCTAGACCAACAGATATACGTACTGTTTCTTGTTTTACACCACCAGCTAGTCTTTCTTCTTCACTCATTTGGGCATGGGTAGTACTTGCAGGATGTGTTAACAGCGAACGTGAATCCGCAAAGTTTGTTACATGAATAAATAATTGAATTGAATTAATCACGGTTCTTCCACCATCAACTCCACCTTTTACACCAAAGCTATATAAACCACCAAATCCATTAGGGAAATATTTTTTGGCTAATTCATAATTTGGATTACTTGGTAACTCCGCATAATTAACCCATGTTACATCTTCACACGTATCTAAAAATTTAGCTAGGGTACGTGAATTTTCAACATGTTTTTGCATACGTAATGATAATGTCTCTAACCCTAATAGTGTCATATAAGCATTAAATGGTGCCATACACGCACCTAAATCACGTAATGTTTTAGCGATCATCTTTGTACATAATCCTGCTGGACCTAAATCTGCATATACAATATCATGATATGCTTTATCTGGCGTATTAAATAATGGATACCTTGCATTTCCTTTAAAATTAAAGTTTCCACTATCAACAATAACACCGCCCATGACATTCGCATGTCCTGCTAAATATTTTGTTGCTGAATATACGACAATATCTGCACCATGTTTGATAGGTTGAAATAGATATGGTGTTGGCGTTGTATTATCAACAACAAATAATACTTGATGTTTTTTACATATTGATGCAATAGCCTCAAAATCTAGCATATCTCCATTTGGATTACCAACAGATTCTACAAAAACCATTTTCGTTTTTTCCGTGATTTTATTTTCTAGTTCATCCATATAACTATGATCAATAAATATTGTATGAAAGCCCATATTAATCATCGTTCCTGATAATGATCCAATTGTTCCACCATATAAATTATTAGCAGCCACAATTTCATCACCAGATTGACAAATTGTCATAATTAGTCCCATAATAGCTGCCGTTCCTGACGCATAAGCAACAGCACCTACACCGCCATCTAAGGCAGCCATTCGTTCTTGTAAAGCATTTACTGTTGGATTCGATAAACGTGAATAGAAATATCCTCCTTCTTCTAATGCGAAGATTTTTGCTGCTTGTTCAGCATCATCAAAACTAAAAGCATTAGATAAGTATAATGGCACTCCAGTTGCTTTAGTAGTTGGATCAATTGATTGACCAGCATGAATTTGTAATGTTTCAAAACCATATTTTTTGTTATCCATAGTAACCCCACCTAAAATTGATAAAATTGTAGCACATTTATATCGTATTTAAAAGTCAGTTATAGATAAAAAGTTATTTTTTATACTTTGTATTCCATTTAATGCAAAAGGAGGTTTACACCTCCCATCTATTATTTATGATTTATTTATAAAATCTGGATATGCATGTGAACCATGTTCACTTAAATCTAATCCCATTATTTCATCTTCTTTGGATGCACGTAATCCCATCGTTTTCTTAATCACTGTAAACATTAGGAAACTTGTAAGAATTACCCAGAAAGCAACACCTATAACGCCTATTATTTGTGTCACTAATAATTCTGTTCCACCTCCATAGAATAAACCTAATACACCTTCACTAGCTGGGGTATTACATGCAAATAATCCAACGGCAATTGTTCCCCACATACCATTTAGGCAGTGAACACCAACGGCACCAACAGGATCATCAACACGTAATTTTTTATCAATGAATTCAATTCCGAAAGTAACTAGGATTCCTGATACTATTCCAATGATTATTGCGCCATTGATGGAAACAATATGACATCCAGCAGTAATTCCTACCAAACCTGCTAAAACTCCATTTAAAGTCATTGAGATATCTGGTTTTCCATAACGTTTCCAAGTAATGATTAGAACCGTTAGAGCTGCTGCACAAGCAGACATATTAGTTGTTAAGGCAATATGTCCGACATAACCTTCAGCTTCTAAAGAAGAGCCAGGGTTAAATCCAAACCAACAAAACCATAAGATGAATACACCTAATGTTCCTAAAGGAATATTATGTCCTGGAATTGCATTGGCACTACCATCTTTATTATATTTTCCAATTCTTGCACCTAATACTTTTGCGCCTATGAAGGCTGCCCAACCACCAACAGAATGCACTACTGTTGAACCAGCATAATCAATGAATCCCATATCAGCTAAGAAACCACCACCCCAAATCCAATGTGCTACAACTGGGTAAATTACTAGACTAATAACTAATGTGTAAACTAGATATGAAATAAACTTAGTTCTTTCGGCCATTGCTCCTGAAACAATTGTTGCTGCTGTTGCACAGAAAACAGTTTGAAAGAATATAAATACTTCCGGAGATAATGCATCAAACTGCGGTAAAGATAATGATGTTGGATCAAAGAAACCAGTTGATCCAATAAAACCACCTAAACTATCTCCAAACACTAAGCCAAATCCAATGAAAAAGAAAACCAATGATCCAATAACAAAATCCATAAGATTTTTCATCAAGACATTATTTGCATTTTTTGCTCGTGTAAATCCAGCCTCTAAAATTGCGAATCCTGCTTGCATTAACATAACCATTACTGCTGCTAAAAATACCCAGACAATATTTATTGATTGTAATACTTCTTCCATATTTAATCCCCCTTATTTTATTTATAACCCTTACAATGCTTCCATTCCTCGTTCACCAGTACGAATACGTAATACATCTTCTACTGGATATACAAAAACTTTTCCATCTCCAACACTTCCTGTTGATAAAGAAATATTGATATTTTTTAAAATAGTTTCTACTTTTTCTTCTTTAACAATACATTCAACTCTAACTTTTGAAACTAAATTAACCGCATACTTTGTCCCACGATATTGTTCAGTGTATCCTTTTTGATTTCCAAATCCCATAATATTAGAAATCATCATACCAGTAACTTCTTGCTTTGTAAGAATATCTTTCAATTCTTCTAATTTCTCTGGTCGAATAATGATATCAAGTTTTTTCATATACTTCCCCCTTAGATTATTTTTAGATTTAAATGGCCATATAAATCACGATAAAAATATATCATCATGATAATTTATTGTAATTAAAAGTATTTAGACAACAAAAAAACTGCTAGTATATAACTAACAGTTTAATCTAATAATAATTACGAATTACATTTACCATATCTTCAATATATAACCTAGCACCATCGATAACTCCTTGGTTGCATTGTTTCAACTGCTTAAGTGTTAATTTCCACGAATACTGTTCACGCATTAATGGTAAATCGGCTTTATGACACATAGAAATTACAGCATACATTTTTTTATTATTTATGTAAAAAGCATTCACTAACGCTACATTTTTTACTCGGTCTCGATGCAAATTTGATATGAAATTATATAATTCCTGATCTTTTCCTAGGGTATCATCAAAGGTAATCACTAATAAATCAATAACTTCGTCTGAAGAAAAATCCGCAATGCTTCTTGCATGTGATTTAACCCACCTAGCCATTGATTCTGCGACAGGCTTTACATGTTTAGATTTAGTTGTATATAAAACGACCACTTTCATAATATCACCTATCATTATTCTACTTACTGATTATGAACTCAAAATGTATTATTCGTACATTTGTAAGTAATTAAATAATGCTCCTATTAAATTTGAATCATTTTGAAATTGACATTTAACTACTTTTGGTTTTACCATTTGAAAACTAATCTCCTGTAGTTTGTCAACATAGCGATTAATGCCTTCCAATAACGCAGGTTGTTCACTTATTCCTCCTCCGATACAAAAAATATCAGGGTCATAAATGTATTGCATATTATTGATTTGATTCGCTACGTCATAATAAAAATCTTCTAAAATATTAGTAGCATCTTCATCCCCTGCTTCAGCCATTGCAAAAACATCTTCGCCACTATATGTACCTTTTTCTTTCCCCTTAGCTTTGTCTAAATCCAAAGCCAAATGAATTGCGTTACCTCTTTCACCCCAAGTATTTCGTGATAAGTCTTTTCTATTATAGGCAGTGGTAATAAAACTTAATTCTCCTGCAATTAATCGTGTCCCACGATGTACTTTTTTATCCTTAATAATTGCTCCACCTACTCCAGTACCAAAAGCCATAATGATAGCGTCTTGATAGTCTTTAGCAGCCCCTATACTAGATTCTGCTAATCCTGCACATTTACCATCATTTTCTACAGATACTTGAACATTTTGACAGCGCTTTGATAATTCTTTTACAATATGACATTCATGCAAAAATTTTAGTGCTCCACCATGATAGATAACACCTTCATCAACATCTATCAAACCAGGACAACTAAGTGCAATTCCATCAACATCTTTAAATTGATAATATATTTCTTCTAAAGAATCTAAAAATGGTGCTAACCCTTTTTTTATTGTTGGTATTTTTCCCTTTTCATGCACGTTGGCTTCTTTATCCATCATCGCATATTTGACAAAAGTACCACCAATATCAAACACTAGATACATAATCTCTTCCTCCTATATCGACATTATATCATAAGACATTTTAACTGTTCCAGTTTTTCTTTATTTCTCATATTTTAAATGATATAATTGATAGTGTATGTTACTAAATGTATTTTTTTATCATACTTTATTGTAACAGAACGTATACTATTTTGAAATGGGGAGAATTAGAAATGAAAAAAATAGCTAAAATATTTGTTCTTACTTGCGTTATGTTCGTAATGAGCGGATGTATGAAAATGAAAGTTGGTATCGATATCATTGATGACGAGACTGCAACAATGACAATGACTGTTCTAATGGAAGAGGAACTATTAGACGATGATACTTATGGGTACGGCGATCCGTTTGAAGATTTACTTGAAACATATGAAGATATGGATGCAGATATTGAAGAAATTGAAGAAGAATTCGATGGTGATACGTATATCGGATATGAAATTACTGTAGATGATGAAGATGCGATGGAAGGTTTCTTTGATAACTTAGAAGTAGATGATGAAGATGGTAAAGAAGTTTATACTCTTACTTTAGATTTTGAAGATATGACTTCGTCAATGGGCGATATGGGTAGTGGATACTCAAGTGATTATTACGATGAAACTTCTATAAAACAAATGAAAAAATTAGGTGTTGAAATGGAAATTTCAATTACTATGCCTTATAATATCTCAGATGCATCGTATGGAGATGTAGATGGAAAAACAGTAACAATCGATCTTCTTGAATTAATGGTTGATGGTGAAGACGAAATTGAAATTATTGCAGAAGAAGGCGGAGGATCTTTCCTTAGTGGAAACACTCTATTATACGCAGCAATCGCTATTGTTGTTGTAGCTGGTGGTGTTATAGCATTTATTCTTGTAATGAATAAGAAAAATAAAAATGGTGCTATCCCTGAAGATATGAACAATGAACCTATAACTCAAGAACCTATTGATAGAGAACCATTGGTTCCAACTACTGATGATACTACTACAGAAGAAGTTGTAGAAGAAACTCCAGAAGTAACTGAAACAACGGATGAAGTTACTACAGAAGATGTTGTAGAGGAAACACCAGAAGTAACTGAAACAACAGATGAAGTTACTACAGAAGAAGTTGTAGATGAAACTCCAGAAGTAGCTGAAACAACGGATGAAGAAAAAGAAGAAAATACTGATAATTAATATTTAGAAGCAACGCAAATACGTTGCTTTTTTATTTTGAGTTTTATTAAAATATTAGATATATTCCAAAAAATATATATTATAAAAAGTTATTAGAAGAATACCTTTTTTTTCTTTGTTATACATGATAGAATGTTGTAGATATATGAAGGAGAATGATGAATGAAGAAGAGAAATTGTATTGTTGGACAGTCAGGAGGACCAACGGTCGCAATTAATGCTTCCCTTGCAGGGATTATTTCCAAAGCTAAAGAGACTGGTACTTTCAACAATATTTATGGTATGATTCATGGAATAAAAGGATTATTAGAAAATCAATATATTTCTTTATCTGATGAATTTATTAGTGATGATGAAATTTGTTCTTTAAAAAACACACCTGCTATGTATTTAGGATCATGTCGTTTTAAATTACCTACATATCAAGAAAACGAAGATATTTTCAAACAAATTTTTTCAATCTTGAACGATTTAGAAATCACTGATTTCTACTATATTGGTGGCAATGATTCTATGGATACAGTAATGAAATTAAGTACATATGCCTCGCATATTCAAAGTGAAATTAAATTTATTGGTGTTCCTAAAACTATTGATAACGATTTAATGGGTACTGATCATACTCCAGGATTTGGATCGGCAGCTAAATATGTTGCTTCCTCAATTTTAGAAATCGTTCATGATAGTTTAATTTATCAAGTTCAATCTGTTACAATTATCGAGATTATGGGTCGTAACGCTGGTTGGTTAACTGCTGCTGCTGCATTAGCTCGTAATGAATATAACGAAGCACCTGATTTAATTTACTTACCTGAAGTTACTTTTGATAAACAGACATTTTTAAATGATATTCGTGATGTCTTTAAAAGGAAACGTTGTGTTATTATTGCAGTTAGTGAAGGAATTAGAGATATAGATGGTAACTTTTTAGATGCAGATTCTAAATATGTAAAAAAGGATGCTTTTGGACATGTATTACATAGTGGAACTGGCAAACTTCTTGAATCATTAGTATTTAAGGAATTTCAATGTAAGGTTCGCAGTGTAGAATTAAATGTTCTACAAAGATGTGCTATGCATATTGCATCAAAGATGGATATCGATGAATCATTTATGATTGGACAAAAAGCAGTAGAGACTTCATTACAAAACCAAACAGGAAAAGTGATGGGATTTAAAAGAATTTCCAATGTTCCTTACTCAGTAGAATATATAGCTACTGATGTTACTAAAGTAGCTAACTTAGAACAGAAAATTCCTATCTCTTGGATTCATAAAAATAGAAATGATATAACTCCTATGTTATATGAATATTTAATACCACTTATCCAAGGCGAGGTTATTGTTCCTTATCAAAATGGAATTCCCCAGTATCATAGCCATGTACATTTAAAAAATAAGAAATAAGGAAAAAGTAAGATTAATTATCTTACTTTTTATATTGTAATTCATAAAAAAACATCCTTAGTATTTGTGATAAACATAAAATATTTCATCATTTGAAATTTACGTTATAATATCTTTTTTATGTTATAATGGTTTATTATGGAAAGGAGCATTCATGATAGATATATTTGACATTGAATTATTTTTTCGTATTATAATTGCTGGTATTTGTGGTGGACTAATTGGACAAGAAAGAAAAAATCGTTCGAAAGATGCAGGAACACGTACCCATTTTATCGTTGCATTAGCCTCTTGTTTATTAATGATTATATCTAAATACGGTTTTGAGGATTTAAGTTATAATCAAGACCCTTCAAGAATTGCAGCACAAGTTGTATCAGGAGTATCTTTTCTTGGTGCAGGGTTAATTTTAGTTAAAGACACTAATGTCTTCGGTCTAACAACTGCTGCTGGAATATGGGCTACTTCGGGAGTGGGAATGGCAATTGGCTCTGGATTATATGCTTTAGGAATTATTAGTTCCATTATTATTATTACCATTCAATTAGTAACGCACAAGGATCAAACACATACCAAGGAAATTGATACCCCCATTGAAATTATTCTCATTCAAGAAGAAAATAACATTGCACTATTAAACGAATATTTAAGAAAACAGTCTATTAAATTAATGCATGTAAAAATCTCTAAAAGAGAGAATGATACAATTAAAATACGGGCTAATATTAGCACTCCAGATGACTATGAGATAGAATCTATGTTGGAATTATTGGAAAGCATTCCTTCTATTCAATCTATCTCTATATAATCGAGTAGGAGGAAATAACTAGCTTAGTTATCTCCGACCTCTCACACCACCGGGCAAGCCGTTCAGCACACAGCGGTTTAAATCTATACTAAATATGGACTTTCTCAAATTGGACTA
>JBKEBJ010000314.1:0-3768 GCA_047973105.1 Coprobacillaceae bacterium
TATGAAGGTTGCATTAACTATTTAAAATGTTTTGGTTTAGTGAAAAACAAAACCCAATTTATGAGAGAGTTTGCACAAGTTAATACATATAAAGGCTATCCAGAAATAGAATATTGGAAAAATGAGAAGAAGATATTATCGATGCTTAATTCAATTTCAAGACCATTAAAAAAAACTGACATTTTAGAGTTGCCTGAGCAAACATTTAAAAGTGTTAATTTTAAACCAAGTAAGGATTACAACATAATAAAAAAAGATAGAGCACTGAATGGTGAAGTGTTTGATAATCAAATGTCTTATATGCATGGATTAAGACAAAATACTTCCTTAGAAGCAAAAGTATCATGGTTAGTAGATTTTTTAGATGGAACTAATGAAAATGTAATAATTTTTACTAATTATAATAAAGAAGTTGAATTAATAAATGATAGTATAAAAAATAAAGATATTTATACTTGTGTTGGTAGTGAAAAGAATCTACCAAAAACAAGTGATATAAATAATACAGTAACTATCGTAAATTATACTGCTGGAAGTGAAGGGATTGAATTAGTGTATGGAACGATATGTATATTCTTTAGTCCAACATATAGCTATATACAATACACTCAAGCAATATCTAGAATTCATAGAATAGGACAAAACAAAAAAACTTTATATTACAAATTAGTAACTAGGAATACTATTGAAGATGATATCTATAAAGCACTGGAAAATAAACAAGATTTTAATTATAAAATATGGGAGGAAAAATAAAATGTTATCAATAAAAATAAGTATCGAAACAGTAGGGGAAGCAACAAAAAAAGATTTAACAAAAATCAAAGAAATAGAAAAAGACGTTCAAGATTATGCAAATAAAAGAATAAAAGAATTTGTAAATGATGTTGAAAGCGATTTTGATGATTTTTACAGTGATTACTGCAAACAAATAAAAATCAATGGGAATGACACCAATTCCAAGACATATAGCAAAAGATGCTTTTATAGATCTTAGAAAACAGTTCAGGGGGTTAAAATAATGGAAGAACAATTAACGTTAGGTCAAAAAGTAGGAGCAGAAGTTAAAGGTCAAGCACAGCACGATGTAACTTTAAATAGACATTTATTTACAGGTGGAAGTGATTTGCCAAATATACTAGGTTTTGCAAGCAAGTTTGGAACTACACCATTTATATGGGCGAAGATAAAAGCTGGTATTATTGATAATCAGTTTAAAGGAAATTGTCATACTAAATATGGGCAAAAAATGGAACCAGTTATTAGAGATTATATTAATGCAGTTAAGGATATTAATTTTATTGAAGATAAAGTAATTGATGAAGTAAATAAATTAAGAAGTCATTGTGATGGAATAGACAGAGACAACGATTTATTATTAGAAGTTAAGACTTTTGGTAATGAGTTAGATATCAATTATTATACTCCACAAATTCAAATGTATTTAGAATTATTTGATGTATCAGAATGCTTATTAGTTGGATATAAAAAGCCTGATGATTTCTATACTGGATTAGATTATTCTTTAGAAAATGCTGACGAATATTTTAATTTTGATTTTGATGAGAGTAGACTTGTTGTGCATGAAGTGAAACGTGATAAAGAATTATGGAATAAAATATTAAAACAAGTTGAACGATTTAAAAAAGGTGTTGAAGTATTAAAAAATAATCCAAATTTAAGTGAAGAAGAGTTTAATGCAATATATTATGGTGATGAAATAACAAGAATAACTAATAAATTATCTGAAGTAGAAAAGAGTTTAAGATTTTATAAAGAGTTAGAAGATACACAAAAGCAATTAAAATCTAAACTATATGATTTGTTTGAAGAAAACAACATTATCAATCTAGATACAGACACGTTGAAAATAACTAAAGTAAATCCAACGGTTTCATCTAGGATAGATAACAAGAAATTAAAGCAAGAACAACCTGATTTATATTCTCAGTATTTAACTGAAACAAAAAGGTCGGGTTATATAAAAATAACTTTGAAGGAGAATGTATAAAATGGATAATGTTAAAAAAACAAGAATATTGCAAGAGAAATTATTATATATCGAAAAGGGTGCAACCGTTGTATCTCAAAATATTAAGAATAAAAAAATTGATGTAGATATTGAGTTTGAAGGAAAAGAATATAAGTTTACTTTGATGCCTGACAAGATTGAAGTAAAAATAAAATCAGTAGGTAGATTTGACTACGTAGCATTAAAAGTCTTTGAGAACTTTTTCAGAGATTTAAGAGACAATTTATTTAAGGAGGAAAACTAATATGGCACTGTTACCAAAGAATGAACCAAAAGAGAAAGACGTTACACCAAAAATATTTTATATATGGGGAGGAGCGTTAAGTGGGAAAACATATTTAGCTAGAAAATTTCCTAATCCAGTATTATTTAATACCGATGGAAACGCAAAGAAAGTAGATACACCATCTGTTGAACTAAAAGACTTTGAAACATTTATTCAATTATTACAAGAGGTCGAATCAGGTAATCATGAATTTAAAACAATTATTATTGATTTAGTAGATGATTTAAAAACAATGCTAGAATTATTTGTTTGTAAAAAGCATGGAGTCGAAACGTTAGCAGATGTAGGTTTTGGTAAAGCATTCGCTGAAGTTAATGCAACTTGGAAAAAAACAATGATTAGATTATCTCACTTACCATATAATGTGATTTTCATATCTCACATTAAAGAAATTTCAGAAGGTGATAATACGATTGAAGTACCTTCGTTAGAACAGAAGTATTTAAACGTTACTATGGGGCGTTGTGATGTCGTAATTCAATGTAGGAAAGCAGGAAAAACATATTTACAATTATGTCGAGATAAAAGAGACAATTATGAAGAATCAGACATTAAAGATAAGAATGTATTAAATATTTTAAAAAATGTAAGAGGTGTTTTTAAAGTACAAGAACAGCCAGATGGAATGGTAAAAAAAGGTGAAAAACCAATGATGAAGAAAGCGGAGGTAAAGTAAAATGATAGATTTAGTAAGTATGGCAGCAGATATTAAAGAGAATGGGTATGTAGATGAATTTGCAGAAATTCCTGATGGAGTTTATGAATGTGCAATTGAAGAAGTTACAAGTAAATCAAAAAGTGATACTGGTACTGAATGGGTTTCAATGCAAATGGATATTTTAGATGGAGATAATGTTGGACAAAAAATATTTATTCCTTATTTTTTAGTAGGAAAGAACTTAAGAGATTTTCAAATCAAACGTTCTATAAATGATTTACAAGAACTAGTTAAATTATATGATTATGAATTACCTATTGAGGCTTTTGCAGATATGGAAACATTAGCAGGCAATATTAGAACATTAGTTGGTGAATTAGCAACTGTTACAAAGACAACTAATAAAAGTGGGTATGCCAACTATAAAATCGAAAAGGGTGCTTTCTAAATGAAAGTACCCTCTATTAAAATATATGGGACGGAGATAGCCTGTGGATTTAACAAGGTATATTGATATCGAGCAAGTAAGACAAACTATTAATCTAATGAAGCCTAATAATGAATTATTTGAAGTAAGGATAATATCATCAAATAAGTTTAATAATTATTCAGGATATTTTAAAGATTTTGAAACATTGGAACCTGAACTAAAAAAGGCAATTATGAAAGCTCAAACAGATAATTTTAATGTCTACTTTACTCTTAATGAAGTTACAGATGAATATTATTATAAAGAGTAAAGAAATAAGTTCTTAAAGACAAGTGAATCTACTGGTGATGATGCCATTACTA
>JBKEBJ010000413.1:0-7337 GCA_047973105.1 Coprobacillaceae bacterium
TTATTAAACGTAGTTCATCACTAGAATAATTGCTTATTCCTCTAGCAATAACAGTTCCTTGAAGATTTACTATTTCGACAACTTGTGACATCATAAAATTCCCATCTATATCTAAAATACCACTTGGTAATAAACTTGTATGTTTACTAATCAAGATATGACTTGCGCCATCATCGACAATAATCTTTCCTTTTGGTAAGCTACGATATAACAGCCAATGATTTCTCGCTGATAATACCTTCGTTGATGTAAAGTAAGTACCTACTTCTTTTCCAGCTAACAAATCTAATACAACATTTGGTGTACTACCATTAACAATAGCCATATCACAACCAAAATCATTAACCATTTGTGCTGCTTTAATCTTTGTTGCCATTCCACCAGTTCCAACTTTACTACTAGTATCTTTAGCCATTGCCCGAATTTCCTCTTGAATACCATCTACTTGAGAAATCAAATTAGCTTCTTTATTTATATGAGGATTATCATCATATAAACCATCAATATCGGAAACCAATACTAATAAATCTGCATTTACTACGGGGGCTATTAAAGCCGCTAATGTATCATTATCTCCTACTTTTATTTCATCAACAGCTAATGCATCATTTTCATTAATAATTGGTACAATCTTATAATTAATAATTTCTTGCATCGCGTTTTGTAAGTTTAATAAACGTTTACGATCATCAAAATCTCCATGATTAACTAAAATCTGAGCACATTGTAAATCAAATATATGAAAGATATCTTCATATATTTGCATTAATGATGCTTGGCCAATAGCTGCTAAGGCTTGTTTTTTGGGAATTGTACTTGGCTTTACATCTAAATCTAATACACCCATACCAGCTGCAATAGCACCACTACTTACAATCGTTACTTTTAAACCATTACGATGTAACTTAGCGACTTGTTGAATTAGATTTAAAACTTTCTCTTTATGAATTTTTCCATTATCACTACATAAAGAAGATGAACCAATTTTCACAATAACATTTTTTATATGTTCTAAATTTCTCATACAATTCCCCTCCAATAAATTTATTATATTATACTAGATTATTGATAGATAGAAAAGAAAAGAATGCATATCTACATTCTTTTTCATTATTATAAACGATATTTCCATTTTCCTAAGATAAATCTTCTTCCTAATAATAAACAACGGGCAACATTATCCAATACCATCATCACCCAAACTGCCTCTATTCCAAAATGAAATACTTGAATCATACATATTGCTCCAAGAATTCGAATTCCCCACATTGTAATACAAGAATATATAAAAGGCGCTTTGGTATCTCCCATACCATTAAAGACACCTTCTAGAATAACTAGGATTCCAAATAATGGTTCAGATAAAGAAACAATTCTTAAAATACTACTTCCTAAGGCAATAACTTCTGGATCCGTTGTAAATAACTTCATCACTTGAGAAGCAAATATAAACAGTAATATGGCTAGAAAGGTCATAATAATAAATGTCATAAATGTAATTGCGAAAGTAATATCTTTTACTTTCTTTTCTTCTCGTTCACCTAAAGCATTTCCAATTAATGTAGATGCTGCGGCTTGCATTCCATATCCAGGAATATAAAATGCTTGTTCTGCAGTTAAAGCAATAGAATGTGCAGCTAAGGAAAGAACACCTAACTTAGATACTAAAGATGCAAAGAAAATATGTCCAAAACAAATAACAATTCTTTCCATACAAAT
Source organism: Coprobacillaceae bacterium (assembly GCA_047973105.1). Lineage (GTDB taxonomy): Bacteria > Bacillota_I > Bacilli_A > Erysipelotrichales > Coprobacillaceae > CAKVJS01. The sequence goes on from JBKEBJ010000413.1 coordinate 1,720, forward strand.
TGGTACTCCAATTTTAATGCTTTCTCGCATATCATTAAAATGAAAATGTAAATCTTGTTTACTAATTTCTAATTGTTTATTTTTAAAGAATACAATGGCCATTAAAACACCACCAATAACCAAACTAATAGCCGTAGCCATAGCTGCACCATTTACTCCTAAATTGGCACCATATACTGATATTCCCATAATATCTCGAGTTGGATAAATTAATATAAAGTTTAATATAATATTTATTAAGTTCATTAAAACATTAACTAACATTGGTGTTTTACTGTCTCCAGCACCCCTTAATACAGAACCAAATATAAGTGTAGATGCTTTAAATACCATTGGCAAAGAAACAATCCTAAAATAGGAACTTGCCTCTTTATGAATGGATGGATCTGCACCTAACCATGTTGGTAAATAATAAGAGCAAACATAAGCAATAATTCCTACTATCATCCCTATGAACAAAGTAATATAAATTGCTTGCACAGAGGCTTTCCTTGCTTTTTCTATATTCTTAGCACCCATAGATTTAGCGACAACAGCTAATATTCCAATTCCAAAAGCAATACATACACTTCCGATTAACCAATTTACTGAACCTGTTAAGCCAACTGCTGCACTAGCACTAGCACCAATCATTCCAACCATCGCTGTATCGGCATACTGCACACAAACACTCAAGGCCTCTTGAATGACTGTTGGCCAAGCTAATGTAAAAATATTCCGCATTATATCTTTATTTTTAAATATCAACAAGCGTTCTTTCATTCCCATTTTCCCCTATTCATTCGTCAAATACTAACATATCATATAACTAAAATAAAAAACAACCCTTTTGGTTGTCTTTTATATGAATTTACTATTTATCGACTTAATATCTTCTAAAAGTGTATTAAGTTTATTACTAATTCGAACATCTTCTGCATACACATCCGTAATGATTTTTTCATATTGTTGTTTTGTATATGTATTAATAAACAATAAATCATCATAAGAAGTAGAAATAGATGTATGATTTACTGTGAATTCTGCATCTGGTAATAATGTATCAACCATTGATAAAGTTGGCACTTGATTATTAAAATCTCCACTTACTAGATTAACTAAGCTATCTGCCATAGCAAGTTGTGTTGCTTGACTAAAATCTCTTTTAATTATATTTCGATTATGTAATGTTGTTTGTCTAGTGACAATATTATGATTCACTTTCTGTAACATTGATGATAAAGCTATTTCCCCTGTAAAATCAAAAGATAGTAATGTGAAATTCAGCTTTCTTTTTAACATGGGAAGCAAAGCCATTAGAATGGTTGCAATTGAACTTATATCATTTCCAATTATTCCTGCATCATCACAAAAACCAAACAACTGTAAAACTAATCGATCCATAAAACCATCTGGCATATCAATATTATCAAAATCATTACTACATTCGTCACCTTCCATATTATGCATAATCATATGAGAAAGATACTTAAAATCTTCTGTACTTAATTTTTCTTGAAAATAAAGTAATAAACTATCAACTAATATAATTACTTCATCTTGATTAACCCCCCCTCATTATTACACATTTGTACTTGTCCATCAACAATTTCAAACATTGATAATGGTGAATGTTGATACGCAAAATCATGTAGATTTAAAGAAGATAATACATCTGATAACTCTAGATTATTATCTACAAATATATTCTCTCCCGCAATATTTGAAAACAATACATTTACAAAGTCTCCACGATTACATATAGATGTAATCTTATAATTATTCTTTTTAATTAGTTCGGCATAATTAATTAAAAAACCTGTTCCCATTCCTTGCCCATCAAAAGAAAAAGCTTGTACTACATAATCACTTAAAATTGCTACATATTGTGCTTTATTTCCACCTTTTGAATGGCCAGAAACAATTATGTTATCATAAGTCAAAGAAATTTTATCAATATAGGCTAATGCATTTAGCTGTTGCGGTGTATCCGATACCGTAGCTAATCCACCTTCTGCATTATCGTGCCATTCCAAGGTATCTGTGCCTTTAAATGCAACATAGGTTTCTCCCGTATTTAAATTAGAAAAACAAACATTTTTCTGTGCTCCTTTTTCATGTTCTACATCATTAATAATAATGTTTGAAAAATAACCTTCATTTTGTTTAACTGTCTCTAATAGTGCATTCCACTCAACCTCTGGAAAAAATTCACCTCCTGGTTTATTTATACCTTCATTAATAATTGTATATAAGTCCATTCCTACTAATTGTGGATTATCATTTATACTTCCAGAATAAATTAATGAATTTAAAATCAATAGTACTTCTTCTATTGTCATATTTTCACATCCCCTTGTTCTGTTTTGATAATGTTGTAACAGTATTTTTTTCTAATGTTACATAATCATTAACATAATTCTCAATTTCATTAACTATCATATCCATTCTTGAAAAAATATTATCTTTTAAGAGTATTAATTCTATGACTAAAGTTTTCATTGTTTCTACTGTTTCACCACTACTTTCAATAAATACAGCATCCATATCACAACTCATTATTTTTTCTATATTAGATTGAATAGTACGTAAAATTTCAATTTCCATTCGACATTTCTCTTCGTCTATTTTTATCTCCATAAAATTTTTCCTTTCTAATATAACGTGAAGTCATACATATCAATATTACTAATGAATTCTTCCATCAATCCTTTTATAATATCTAATTCAATAACACCCGTTTTCCCTTGTGTGTAATAAGCAAAAAAACTAAACAAAGGAGAGAACTGTTCCATTACTATATCTTTTATAGCAGAATCTCCAATTCCTTCTTCAAAAATGATACCAAGATGTTTTGCATAATTAGAACATTCTCCAATCATTTCTTGGATAAAGGATTCAATATATAATTCAGCTTTAAAAAACTCATCTCCTACAACTATTAAATCTTTCATATTACTTTTCCTCTCGCTATCTCTAATTCTTCTTGTAAACCATTATATTGTTTAAAATAATTAGCTATATTATTTTCTATTACTATATTATTCTTTTCCAATTGTTGAATTCGTAACTGAATTTTATTAATATTTTCATACAACTTGTGAATAATGCTCATACCACTATTTCCTAATAAAAAATCATTCATATGTCGAACATAACTTCCTGTACCCTTTGTTTTATCTAATATTGCATAATATATATTTATCTTATGTATTCGATATTGAAAATCTTGTTCAATTCTTTCATGTCCTGATATTCTTTACGTAATTGATATAAATGATTGATGTGCTCTTGATTTATAATTATTACACCTCTACTTTCTTTAATTGTTTCCTCTAATTTGATAATATTTTGTTGTATTTTATTTACATCCATATTCCACCTCATATATTCAAAATAAAAAATGTCTCATTATTAATTACGAGACATCTTTCTAAATTACTTTAAATTTTATAATAATGTATATTCATACTCCCAAATACTTTCTACATAATTCTTAGCTGCTGTTTTAGCATCTTTAAGATTCATATATTGATAATTACCACATTCCTCTATTTTAGCTCCTGGTATTTCTTCTTCCCAATTTGAGATTTGTTGGTATATATCTTTAACAATTTCTTTAACTATTTCTAATTCTAAATTACGGACAATTAAATAAAAGCCTGTCATACAACCCATTGGTCCAAAATAGATAACATCATCTTTATATTTTCCATTTCTAAGTAATGTTGCCCCAACATGTTCAATTGTATGAGCCGCTTTTGGATCTAATGCTTCTTCTACATTTGGTTGTGTCATTCGAATATCGTATGTAATTAAATCACCATCTATTCTTGAAACATACAATCCTTTTTTTAAAACTCTATGATCTACTGTAAAACTTGTTATTCTTTCCATCACTATCTCCTCTATTGTAAATATTAAATAATATATTAATAAGTATTTACTACAGTATAGTATAGATGATAACGATTTTTCAAGAATTTATCAATACATATATCATATAACATCAACCCCACATTTAATGATATTATGTTTAAATAATATATAAATTATATATTTTTATCGCTATTTTATTGCAAATAATTACATATAGCGTCATTTTCATTACATAATTACGATATTTTACCGTAATTTACTATATAATTTAATACATAATTTAATGAATACGTAATTTTACTATGAAAGGAGGAGGAAGTTGTGAAAAAAGTCATTTTAAGTATAGCATGTGTTTTCGCTGTTTTAATTAGCCCATTAGGTTTAACTACTGCTGATGCAGCAGAAACATCTACGATTTCTTCAGCAAGTTCAAGATATTATTACGAAGATGATTGTTGTCAAAGCAGTTTAGTACCTGGATACGGTACATATACTGTTAATCAATTTTTCTACGGAAGTTATCCAACAAGCATTGTAGTTGGAAATGTTAACGTTTTAAGATTAACTTCAGTTAGACAATTAACACCATATTATTTCTACTGTACTTATTCAGGGTACGCTTATCAATATTAATATTGATTGATAGATTTTTAAAATATCTATGTTTACAAATGCATTTATCAACATAGATATACTTAATATTCTATAAAAAAAGATCAACTTGGAGTCAAGTTGTGTTTTAAGTCGCGTCTAGAGTTTTTTCTAAATAGCGATATTAATTTTCTACGAAAGGAAGTGGACAATATGCCATGGATTAACGCATTATCAGGATGGATTCAATTAGCATTCCAAATCGTATTTGGAGGATTTATGTAACAAACAATATAAAATTCAATTAGAATTTTAATACATATATATTCATAAGAAAGGAAGTGGACAGTATGCCATGGATTAACGCATTATCAGGATGGATCCAATTAGCATTCCAAATCGTATTTGGAGGATTCATGTAATATAGTAGTATACCAACGCACACTTTAAAACTTGAAATTCAAAATCAAATATGGGGACTCTAATATATCATTAGAATCCCCTTTTTATATAAAAGCTATAACAGTTACATTCTGTTATAGCTTTCTTTCTATAATAAACCTACTCTTTTATAAATAATATCAACATTTTTAACATGATGTTTTGGATTAAAGCAATCATCAATTTCTAACTTTGTTAGTGCTTTTGTTACTTCTTCATTATTTTCCATTAGTTCTTTAAAACTAATTTTGCTTTCCCAAGATTTAATAGCATTTGGTTGTACTAAGTCATATGCCTTTTCTCTAGTCCATCCTTTTTCTATTAATTTTAACATAAATCTTTGAGAGAAAATAACACCATATGTTTTATTAATATTATCCAACATATTATCTTCAAACACCGTTAAATTAGCTAAAACATTATTAAATCTATGTAACATATAATCTAATAGTTCAGTTGCATCTGCAGCAATAATTCTTTCAGCAGCAGAATGAGAAATATCACGTTCATGCCATAATGGAACGTCTTCATACGCTGTTATCATATATCCTCGTAATACTCTAGCACATCCACAAATGTTTTCTGAACCAATCGGATTACGTTTATGAGGCATTGCACTTGAACCCTTTTGACCTTTTCTAAAGAATTCTTCAGCTTCTCTAACTTCTGTACGTTGTAAATGTCTAATTTCTGTAGCCATTTTTTCTAAACTTGTTCCAATTAATGCC
>JBKEBJ010000414.1:0-2036 GCA_047973105.1 Coprobacillaceae bacterium
GGCTATTACAGAAGGAAAAATCGGAAGTTATAATGTAGCTTATACATACGGTTCAGGTACTTCAAAAGCTGATAAAGCAGTAAAAATCACAGTTATCGCAGATAATCCAGAAATTTCTAAAGATGGTAAAACTGCATTAACTGCTGAAGATAAAGAAATTTCAGATGATGAAGCAAAAGCATTAGTAGATGAAAATAGTTTAATAACTATTAATAATGCAGTAGTTACATTTACTGCTGGTGGTACAGATGTACCTAATGTTAAAGTTAGTACAGCAGATTGGACAGCAATTAAAGCTGGAACAGTTGGAACATACCAAATCACATATTATTATGGTTCAGCAGAAGGAGCAGATGATTATGTAGAAAAAACAGTAGAATTAACTGTTGTTAAACGTACTGAGTCTCGTTATATGTTTGACTATAATAAGGATAATTATATTGATGGTATGGATCTTCATGAATTCAAACGTATTATGTCTAATCCAAGTAGTATAACAGAAGTTGAAAAAATATTATCAGATGCAAATTTAGATGGTTATGTTGATGGTATGGATTATAATGATTTCTTATATTATTTATCTACTCCTTCAAAAAAACCACCTGTTGTTCAAGTACCAATAAATTAAAACAAAAGAGGTGTATTATACAATGAAGAAAATGTGTGTTATGTTTTTTACAATTATTACTTGCCTTACCTTTAGTATTACAACAATAAATGCTGTGGATGTATCACAAACACCAAGCGATGTTATAGGTAAACAAACTTTATCTTATAGCTTAAATTATATTGGTGGTGAAAAACCATATACAGAAAATGGTGTTACTTATTACCATAGCGGTAATATTGTTGAATTATCCATTAAACTTCCAGCAAATAGCTATAGCACGTTAGCTTATAACATTTTGAAATTCGATGATTCTTTAGTAGATTTATATAGTAGTTTTAGAGAAATCACACAAACTATAGATACCACATTATATGATGATTCATGGTCGCTTAATGTTATGAAGTATGATAAAAAGAATAATGAAATCCTTATTGTAGGAGCAGCAGATGATACAAATTATGGAGCCAATATTTCTGGTGGTACAGTAGCCAAAGTTAAATTCAAAGTTAAAGAAACACCAGAAACAACTGAAGGAACAATCATCAACTTTAACAATACTTATCAAATTATAGCTACAGTAAACGGGAAAGGTGAATATACACATATTGGATATCAAAATACTTTTGAAACACAATTTGTTAATGCACCAACTATAAGTATTACTGCGTCAAAAAAACAAACACAGAATAACAATTCTAATAACAATACTGGTGAAAAACCAGCTGGTAGTGGGGTAGGAGATATTATTACTAATAAAGAAATATTAGATAACATTATCAACAATAACTTCTCACCAGAGTTACAGGCGCAAATTGAAGCAATTACAAGTATGTATATGTATTCGTTTAATACTTCGAGTAATCACCTTAATGGTGTTAATACTTATGATTCTATAATTGCTGATTTGTTAAAAGATAAAAATGATAGAGTCGATAGCAATGGGAAATATAAATCTTACAGTTTTGAAAATACACCCTCTGATAAACTGGTTGATAATCCATCATCTGATTCTCAATCAATAATACCATTTATCTTTATTATATTAAGTATTTTAGTTTTAATTGGCACATTATGTTACGATTCGCTAGAAAACTATAAATTAAAAGAAAGATTGAGGTCATAGTATGGAAATATTCTATATCGCAATTTCAATAATAATCTTTTTAGTGACTTGTATTTCTTGTTATGCTTATTTAAAAAAAAGAAATGAAACACGCAAAAACGCATTATTAATTGTAGAAAAAGCAAAAGAACTTAATGTGTTGTAGTTATATGTTAAAGGAGATGATAAAATGAAGCGAATATTACTCTGTGCTTTATTTTTAGCGACATTTATTTCTGGATGCAGTGGCTATAACAATCCAGAAAAAGAAACGACTGTTTGTAAAAACACGACAAATGAAGAAGAAGGCATTATTCAAACACA
>JBKEBJ010000212.1:0-6538 GCA_047973105.1 Coprobacillaceae bacterium
ACGTTGTAATGTTTGCGTAGAAATCTTGCTTGATTCAATTCCTAATTTTTCACAAACATAATCTTGTACTTCAGGTGGAGTATTCGCAAATGTACCTACAGCACCAGAAATTTTACCAGCTTCCACATCTTGACAAGCAGCTTTGAATCGACGTAAGTTACGGTTCATTTCTTCATACCACAATGCGAATTTTAAACCAAATGTTGTAATTTCAGCATGAACACCATGTGTTCTACCCATGCATACCGTATTTTTATACTTTAATGCTTGCGATTTTAATGTTTCAATAAACGTTTCTAAATCTTTTAAAAGAATAGCATTGGCTTGTTTATATAAGTATCCATAGGCAGTATCTACTACATCTGTACTTGTTAAACCATAATGCACCCATTTTCTTTCTTCACCTAAAGTTTCTGAAACAGCACGTGTAAACGCTACAACATCATGACGAGTTTCTTGTTCTATCTCATATATTCTATCAATATCAAAAGAAGCATTCTTCCATAGTTTTTCTACATCTTCTTTAGGTATTTCACCTAATGTACTCCAAGCTTCACAAGCTAAAATTTCAACTTTTAACCAAGCATCAAATTTAGATTGTTCATTCCAAATATCACGCATTTCTTTTCTTGAATATCTTTCTAACATTCTTCTACCACCTTCTATTTATTCTTAAAATAATTTACACCAGCTTCAAATAACTTTTGATCCATAGCTCCATAAATATTTTTCAAACGATTTGTTCCTTGACGTTCACTATGTGCCATCTTTCCAATAATACGCCCATCTCTAGATAGAATCCCTTCAATAGCGTACATCGAACCATTTGGATTATATGGTGAAAGCATTGTTGGTTTTCCATCTTCATCAACATATTGACTAAATACTTGTCCATTTTCAAATAATGTTTCAATTACTTCTTTAGGAGCTACAAAGCGCCCTTCTCCATGACTTACTGGAATTGTATGAATATCTCCCACTTGAACATTTGTTAACCAAGGTGATTTTACACTACCAATTCTAGTATCCACCATTTGTGATACATGACGTCCGATTGTATTAAATGTTAATGTTGGATCTTCACTAGTCATATCTTTAATTTCACCATATGGTAATAATCCTAACTTCACTAATGCTTGGAATCCATTACAAATACCAATCATTAAGCCATCACGATTATCTAATAAATCTGTAATCGCAACTTTTAATTTAGGGTTACGTAATACAGTAGCGATAAATTTACCAGAGCCTTCTGGTTCATCTCCCGCACTAAATCCACCTGGCATCATTACTATATTAGCACGATATATCGCTTTTTCTAATTCTTCAATAGATTGTTGTAACATCGCTTCTGTTTTATTTCTAATTAATACCAATTCTACATCTGCACCTGCTTTTTCAAAAGCACGTTTAGAATCATATTCACAGTTAGTACCTGGGAATACAGGAATTACAGCCAATGGCTTTTTAACATTAATTTTTGTTTTAACATCACTCTTTGTCATACATGAAGCAATTTTAATATCTTTTGTAGGTGCTATTTCACTAGTTGGATAAATTTCTTCCAATGGTTTTGTATGATATGCATATACTTCATCCAATGTTATTTTATCTATTCCATACGAAATTTGTTTACTATCATTTGTTGTACCAATAACACGATATCCTTCAAATGCTTGTAAATCCTTTTCACTCTTCACTTCGATAATGATATTTCCATATTCATTTCTAGTTAATGAAGAAATAGAGTTTGTAGTATCTATACTAACACCAATTTCATTACCAAAAGCCATTTTATTAATAGCTTCGATAATACCTCCGGATTTAATTGTATATGCACTATATACTTTATTTTCTCTCATTAATTTCATGATAGTATCGTATTGTTTTTGAAGATGTTTAAAATCATAAATATAATTTGTATCTTTATTAACTATAACTTCCACCAAAATGTGTCCTGTTTCTTTTAATTCAGGTGTTATAACATCTTCTACTTCTCCAGCAGTAATCGCAAAAGAAACTAATGTTGGTGGTACATCTAAATCTTCAAATGATCCAGACATACTATCTTTACCACCAATAGAAGGTAAAGATAATTCCTTTTGTACTCGATATGCCCCTAATAATGCGGCTAATGGTTTTCCCCATTTTGTATTATCGTTCAATAGTTTTTCGAAATATTCTTGGAAAGAGAAACGAATTGTTTTATAATCTCCTCCCATCGCAACGATCTTACTTACAGATTCTACAATCGCATACATCGCTCCATGGTATGGTGACCATTTAGAAATCATTGGATCATATCCATGGGCCATTAATGAAACTGTTGTTGTTTCTTTTCCTAATACAGGAATTAATGCAGCCATTCCTTCTGTTTCAGTACGTAAAGTTTTTCCACCGTAAGGTGATAAATCTGTACCATTTCCAATAGAAGAATCAAAACGTTCAACTAACCCTTTTTGACTAGCTACACTTAATCTTGACATAATATCTTTTGTTGTATCTATAAATGATACTGCTTCTTCTTCAACAAATGGTGTATTATTCATATCTGGCAAGGCAATTGTGATATCTTGATAACGTGCAGCACCAGCTGCATCTAAGAAATCACGAGAGATATCTACAATAGTTTGTCCCATATGTTTCATACATAAACGATTTTTATCTGTAACAAGAGCTACTCTTACAACTTCTAAGTTTTCTTTTGCACATTCTTCTTTAATAAATGCTTCATCGCTTTTATCAACTACAAAAGCCATACGATCTTGTGATTCAGAAATCGCTAATTCCGTACCTGTTAATCCGTCATATTTCTTTAATACAGCATCTAAATCAATATCTAATCCTGGCGCTAATTCACCAATAGCTACACAAACACCACCAGCACCAAAATCATTACATCGAACAACTTTGGAAGATACTTCTTCATTTCTAAATAAACGTTGAATTTTTCTTTCTTCTACAGGATTACCTTTTTGAACTTCGGCACCACCAGTTTCAATTGATGTTACATCATGAGATTTAGAGGAACCTGTAGCCCCACCAATACCATCACGTCCAGTTCTACCTCCAATTAATAGTACAATATGATCTTTTAAAGGTTCTAAACGCTTTACTTGTTTCTTTGGAGCAGCTGCAACAACGGCACCTAATTCCATACGTTTAGCTACATATCCTTCATCATAAACTTCATGTACATATCCTGTTGATAATCCAATTTGATTCCCATAAGAAGAGAATCCATGAGCTGATTCTTGACATATTTTTCTTTGTGGTAATTTACCTTTCATTGTATCTTCTAACGAAGTACGTGGATCACCAGCACCAGTAATACGCATAGATTGATATACATACGCACGTCCTGATAATGGATCTCGAATCGCTCCACCTAAACAAGTAGCAGCTCCCCCAAAAGGTTCTATCTCCGTTGGATGGTTATGCGTTTCATTTTTAAACATTAATAACCATTGTTCTTTTCCTTGATCTGTATTGATTGTGATTTCAATCGAACAAGCATTAATTTCTTCCGATACTTCTAAATCATCTAAGTATCCTGTTTTTCGTAACTCTTTCATAGAAATAGTAGCTAAATCCATTAATGTTAAAGGACGTGTTGTTTCCATTCCATAAACAACATGACGACTTGTTTTATAGTCTTCAATATCTTTTTCTAAGATTTCTTTAAAACTACCATCTTCAATATTAATATCTGTTATAATTGTCGCAAATGTTGTATGGCGACAATGATCTGACCAATATGTATCTAATACTTTTAATTCGGTTTCAGTTGGATTGCGTTTTTCTTCTTCTTTAAAATATTCTTGCGTTACTTCTAAATCTTCATAACTCATGGCCATCCCATTATCGTTTAAGTATTTTTCTAATTGTTCTTTCGAAAAATCAGTAAAACCTGTAATTGTTGGTACAGGCATAATTTCAGGAATTATGTCATCTAGATTGTCTGGTTTTTCTAAACTAGCTAATCTTTGATCCACTGGATTAATTAAGTATTCTTGAATTTTAGTAAGTGTTTCTTTTGACATTGCATTTGATTCTACAATATAAATTCTTGCGCATTTTACTTTTGTTTTTGTACTACCAGTTAATATCGCAAAACATTGTTGACAAGAGTCCGCACGTTGATCATATTGACCAGGTAAGAACTCAATTCCAAATGTCCATTCATTAGTATTTGATAATTTCTCCATATAGATATCATCAACCATCGGTTCACTAAGAATTGTTGTCAGACCTTCTTCTAGTATCTTTTCATCAATTCCTTGTACATCATAACGATTAACGATACGTAAACTATCAATCGATACTCCCAGTTGTGATATCAAATCTTGTTTTACTTCATGGGCCTCAGTTGCATATTCTTTTCGTTTTTCTACAAAAATACGTTTTACATTACTCATTCTATATCCCCCTATATTAATCCAATATCTCGACGATAACATTTACCTTCAAATGTGATTTGATCTGCAGCACTATATAATTTTTCTCTAACTTCTTCTAAAGATGAACCAATGGCACAAAGATTTAATACTCGTCCACCATTCGTAACTAATTTATCATTAACCAGTGCAGTTCCAGCATGAAATACAATAACATCTTAGATTGTTGGTATTGTAATTTCAATACCTTTTTTGTAATCACCTGGATATCCACCACTAGCTAATACCAAACAACCAGTATGTGTATCACTCCAAGTAACTTCCACTTGATCCAATGATTTTGTTGCACAAGCAACCATAATATCATATAAATCACTTTCTAAACGAAGTAAAATAGATTGTGTTTCTGGATCACCAAAACGAACATTAAACTCTAATACTTTCGCATTACCATCTTCAATCATTAAACCAATGAAGACAATTCCTCTATAATCCATATTTTCTGCTTTTAATCCCTTCATAAATGGAACTAATACTTCTTTTTCTAATACTGTATCCATTTCTTTTGGTAAAAATGGATTTGGTGAAACAGTTCCCATACCACCAGTATTGGGTCCTTTATTTCCATCGTATATTTGTTTATGATCTTTAGAGCTTACCATTGGAACAATTGTTTTTCCATCCGTAAAACATAATAAAGAACATTCGAATCCTGTTAAAAATTCTTCAATGACAACAACACTTCCGGCACCATCTAAGCTTCCATCAATCATCATTTCTTTTAAGGTATTGATTGCCTCTGTTTCTTTATCAACAATAACAACCCCTTTACCAGCAGCTAAACCATCAGCTTTAATTACTAATGGATAATTGAAGTCTTGGATAGCTTTAACAGCCTTGTCGTATGTATTTACTTTTACATATTTAGCTGTTGGAATATTGTATTTTATCATAAATTCTTTAGAGAAGGACTTACTTCCTTCTAATGTAGCAGCATGTTTTGTTGGTCCAAAGGCCATTAAACCTTCTTTTTCTAAAGCATCTGCCAATCCTAAACATAAAGGAACTTCTGGTCCAATAACAGTTAAATCAATAGCGTTTTCTTTTGCATAAGCAACAATACCATCTATATCTTCTACTGAACCATCAATACATTGACCAATCTTCGCAATTCCTGGATTTCCTGGCCAAGCACAGATTGAATCTACTTTACTACTTTCATTTAATTTATAAGCAATCGCGTGCTCACGTCCACCACTTCCTATAATTAGTACTTTCATTATCCGTTCCCTTTCTATTAATGTCTAAAGTGTCTATAACCTGTAAAAACCATTGGGATTTTATGTTCATCACAATAATCAATAGAGTCTTGATCACGAACAGATCCACCTGGTTGAACAATAGCAACCACTCCAGCTTTATGTGCTACTTCAGCACAATCTGAGAATGGGAAGAATGCATCAGACGCTAATACAGAACCTTTAAAATCTTTATCTTGATTATTAATAATTGCATTTTCTAATGCCCATACGCGTGATGTTTGTCCACCACCAATCGCTAATGTAACACCATTTTTAACAATACAAATAGCATTGGATTTAACAAATTTAACAACTCGCATACCAAACTCCATATCTGTTAATTGTTCTTTAGAAGGAGCTTCTTTTGTAACAACTTTCATTTCATCAATCATTGTTTTATTAATATCTTGAACTAGTACTTTTCCTTCTAAGTATTTAATATCATATTTAGCTTCATCTGCATATAAATTATGTAACTTCAAAATACGTAAATTCTTCTTTTTCTTTAATACTTCTAACGCATCTTCATCGAAATCTGGTGCAGCAACAATTTCTAAGAATACTACTTTCATTTTTTCAGCTGTCGCTTTATCAATTTTATAATTTACAGCTACAATTCCACCATATATAGATTTTGGATCCGCTTCATAAGCTTTCACATAAGAATCATATCCTGTTTCTCCAATCGCTACTCCACAAGGCGTTGAATGTTTAATAGCAGCCGTTACTGTTTGATCTTTAAATTCTCGAACTAAAGCAACTGCTCCATATAAATCATTAACATTATTAAAAGATATTTCTTTACCATGTAATTGATCATAATCTAACAATGTTTCTTGT
>JBKEBJ010000291.1:0-6838 GCA_047973105.1 Coprobacillaceae bacterium
CTATGATTGATACTCCATCAAAGTCTTGCTTACCTTCTTTATCATTACAGCTAAAATACCATTCTACTGTAGAATAAGTATCTGTATGAATAATATTTTTAATTATCCATTCATTTAATGACGAATGTGTATGCCATTTTACTTTCCATCGCTTAATTTCATCCACCCCATAATATTCTGGACCCCAACTCTCACTATAATAAATATCCTTAGAAAAGATCGTATTGAAATCATTATATTCTGTAGTTTTCCATGATGTAAACCATTCTTTTATTATCGTATCTCTTAGTTTATTCATAGCAACGCTCCTTTTCTTGCAGTATATAATAGATAACTATCTTTGTAAATGTGATAGAAAAAAGAACTGTTCTCACAGTCCTTTCTTGTTTCTATATTGGCGGTTATAGAAACATTTATATTCTCCAGATAGACAATTGCTTTATTTATCAGCGGCGAATACTACGCCGGCTTTCTTTCGTGCTTCTGTTTGAATTTCCATAGTTATTAAACTAATATCTAACATTTTATTAGCACGCTCAAAATCTTTTCCATCAATCATTTTAACAAACTCTACAAATTCATGATACATACGGTGTTTTCCATTGTTATAATCAAATTTATTACCACCATTAGCATCCATTTGTTTAGCTGCACTAGCATCATTCATTAATACTGTATAATCATTTAAATTATTTACTGGTGTTGTAATATTAATGCATCCTTTATCCCCTTGAATATTTGTAGATACAGGGGCTTTACAATCCTTCGCTGCAATACAAACACATTTAAATGTTCCATAATCTAATGTTAGAATTCCAGAAGTATCAATTCCTTTTTCAACATTAGCTTGGTAATCTACACGTTGTGGTTTTCCAAATAAGGCAACAACAAAGTTAATGTTATAAATATTTAAATCCATTAATGCCCCTCCAGACATTTCTGGATTAAATGCTGGCATTACATTACCCTCTTTAAAGGCATCGTATCTTGATGAGTATTGTGAATAGTTTGCGGATACAATTTTAATATTACCTAAGTCTTTTAATGCTTCTTTTATTTTTAAAGTATTAGGTAAGTATTGCGTAGAAACTGCTTCTACTAAAATCACTTCTTTTTCTTTCGCAATGCGCATTAAATCATTTAATTCTTTGTCATTAGAAGTAAATGGTTTTTCACATATCGCATGTTTTCCTGCTTCCATTGCTTTTTTACAAAATGCATAATGTAAATGATTTGGTACGGCAACATACGCCACTTCTACATCATCATCTTGTAACATTTTATCTACATCTAAATAGTATTTTTTAATATTATGTTTGTCACAAAGTTCTTTAACTTTATCTTCCTCTGCTGGTGTAGCACACAGCGCTACTAACTCCATTCCTTCAACTTCTTTCGCAAAACTTAAGAAGTCATGAACGATCATCCCAGCTCCAATAATTCCTACTTTCATAGTTATTTAGCCTCCTTAGCCACTTTTGTTCCTTCTTCAATAATTTCTAAAACATTAACTACTTCTGCATCTTTAACAATCTTTTCTGCTTTATTTTCAATAATATCTCTAATATTATCGTAGATAATTCCGTAGTCTCCAACTTCTGTTGGTACTTTCATTGTAACATCTTTTCCTTCATCATCAATATAAGATAATGTTCCCCATTTATCTTCTGGTAATGGATCAAATGATACTTCAATAGGCCCTGGTTTTGGTTTTTCTGCAGAGTTATGTCCTAAAGCAGGCATTAAGAAACTTCCTTTTTTACCATGTACAATAAATCTAGGATAATCTAGTTTTACATAATAACTTGTTTTTACAATGGCTTTTAATCCATTATCATAGAAGAAATCAAAATCATAATAATCATCTGATACACCTGGGTTATCAATACTACGACAGTCAGCAACAACTCTATTTGGTTTTCCAAATTGTCCAATTACTTGATCAATTGGATGTACTGCTAAACCATATAAGATTCCCATTCCTTGGTGATCTTTAATTGCTGGACGATAATAATCATAATGTGATTCAAATTCTACTAATTCTCCTAATACTCCGGATTCAATTACTTTTCTAACTGTTCGCATATCAGCATCATAACGTCTATTATTATTTGACATTGCGATTAGTCCTTTTTCTTTAGCGAATGCAAATACTTCCTTTGCTTCTTTAGAAGTCATTGCGAAAGGTTTTTCACATAACACATGTTTTCCATTTTCTAATGCTTGCATAGTATATGCAACATGGAATTTATCTGGTGTGTTTACAACCACTAAGTTTACTTCTGGATCCTTCATAACTTCTTCAATATCAGATGTAAAGATGATCTCTGGATACCAAGTTTCTCTTTCTTCATCTCCTACACGATCTTCAACTCTACGATATACATACTTTACTTTAATATAATCTTCACGTCTTTTAACGTATGGTAGATGGTAACGACAAACACTATTACCAAATCCTATATAAGCTACTGTTAACATTTTATTTCCTCCTTGTTTTTTACACTCTTATAGTAACAATTAATACTTCTGTAACCCATATAAAAACTGCTCTTTGGCATCCGATTTCAGGAATGCTTAAAGTTCATGAAACACAATTTCAGTAGTTCAAAAAAATGGCACAAGGTTTATATTTTTTTTATTTGTTCATACTAGTATAAGTAGGTGAAATCAATGAGAAATTTAACACAAACAGATATTATTAATGATGTATTAGAAAACGTTAGAGAAGATATGAATAATGAAGAAATTATTCATCTAGTATTAGAAAATCAAGTATCACAAGATGATCATGAAAAAAGCATTACTACTGGGCAGCGAACTGCAGATAAAATCGCTAAACTTGTTGGCTGTTGGGGATTCATTATTATTTTTTCTTTGATATTAGTTGTATGGATGATTTTCAATGCAATGGTAGACGATCCTTTTGACCCTTATCCCTTTATCCTATTGAACTTATTTTTGTCATGTGTTGCTGCCATACAAGCACCAATTATTATGATGTCTCAAAACAGACAAGAACAAAAAGATCGTTTACATGCGAAAAACGATTATAAGGTCAATCTTAAAACTGAGATTATTATACAAGACTTACATAACAAGCTAAATCAAATAATTGAAAATCAAGATGCTTTATTGAAAAATAAAACAGATACGTAAGAAGAAATTCTATTACGTATCTATTTTTATTTGCATTAGAGATTGTTCACTTTAGTTATTTTTATTTATTGACTTATATTTAATTTCCCTGTAGAAGCTATTTCTTTCAACATATGATTCATTAACATTAATAGAAATTTATCCACCTTTGTATTTTCATTAAGTTCTTTAAAATGTATGCCTTTTGCAGTTTTTAAATATACCCTTACATGTTTATTGTTATAGAATTCTATATTCTCCGTTATTATTGTATTTTCTAATACCTGATGACTACTAATCAACACAGATTGCATCGCTTTTTTTACATTAGGGTAGTCCTCTAAACCAACTATTACTGCGCCACTCCCATGATAAATATGTGTATTTAATCCAAATACCAATGCTAGTGTTTGAGTTTGAAACCCTACAATACCACTTTCAAGTGGTATATCAAAAACGGCTATATATACCTGTTCATCACTTTCTAATGATAGATTCATATCTAAATTGGTATAATTTAAAACTTGATTCCTACAATTCAATTATTTTTTTGAAACACCTTTTTCTATTACTATATTATCATTCATTTTTTTCTCCATATATTTTTATTAATATGTATCATATTCTTTAAGAAATTTATCTGGTAATCTTAAACGACAATATTTATCAACTAATTTAAAATTAGATAAAATTGTTTTTTTATCATTATTTATTGATATTTTTTCACCAAAAAAACTAGTAACTAAATGTTTATTGTCCAATAAGATTCCACCTTTAAATAGTTGATATCTTTCATCTATACCAAATCTGAATACAAAAGAATCATATAAGATCACTGTTATTTCCTGCTCTACAGAATTAATATATGGTGCAGATACCTTAGTGCCAAAAAAATCTACCATTAAATGATATATATCATTTAATTTTAATTCATTATTTGTCATGTTTTTATCTCCTTATTTCCATAATGGATATGCAATCATTGATATTTCATCAAAAACATATCCATATCCATTTTGAGGATTAATTATATACTGTAATTCTTGACCTAAAAATCCTGTGTCTCCAATTGGGTTATGTGAGAAATGTATTGGTTTACTGGCACTCATAGCATCATCCAAAAAGGATGTATTATACAAATCGAACATTTCTTGATCGGTTAGCCCTTGAGCCTCTTTTATGGTATCCCAATCAGCGCCTAAATCAAAATAAGTGTAATCCTCTCCTGCTTTTGTAATATAGCTTGTGGGTCCACCACCATCATATTTTCCTAACATTACTTTATCTGCATCAATATTATGAATGCTCCTATCTATTGTTGCCTGGTAATCATTAAAATCAATGGTTTTTGCTCCCTTTAAGTTATTATATCTTAATATGCTCCACGTAAGCAAGGTTACCATTTATATGATTTCTTGTCCATCTGTCGAATATTTAAACTACAAATTTCGATACATCGATTTAATAACTTCTTCGTATGACATATCTACATTCGCTAATTCACAAAATGGTAACTTAGCTTCATACTGTGATTTTCTCTTCCCTCTATCATTAAACCCATAAAGTTATTGCTACTTTTCTTTCGTGTTTTTTGCTATGTTTTCTTAATTTAAACTCATAACTATATTTAATTGCCATAAGAAAAGAACTTCCTAAAAATCATTTTACACTGAATTTTATTTCAATGTTTATTTTAGTTAGTTCTTTTCATGTTTTAAAATGCTTGATTTATACATTAAAACCCTATTTAAAAATTTTAAGCATTACATATTTTTCTCTTCTTCACTTATTATTCTTCCAGCTCTATCATACTCAATAATTTTTATTTTTGTAGCTTTACTTCTAACAACATTATTTCCATTATCATCCAAATACATTTTATTTATTCTTGTAATTGGAGTACTGCCATCTAGAATTTCCACATGGGGATCATTACTCCTATTAATGCCTACTTTTTTTAGCTCAGTTACTATTTTTTGAAAGTTAATTACTTCTTTAAACTTCCATTGCCTTTTTCTATTTTCTGGATTATCATAATCCATTACATCTTCATACAAAGTAATACATGTGCACATATCAGATATCTTTTTATTTTCATAACAATCAGTAAACCTCTCGATAGCCTCTTGGGGTATAAATTCATAATATGCTTGATTGAACCACATTTTCCATGATGCTCCAAACCATATACCATCTATTTGTTCTTCATATCCTGGTAATTTTATTACATCAACTTCTTTTTGTCCTTTAAATGTTTTACTATCAATTAGTGGTACACCACTAATATCTTTACCTTTCATCTCATACATTTCAACTTGTGTATTACTTTGCCACACACTATCTGTTAATGACACTGCCCTTGCAACTATACCACTTTCATCCATAATTTCATTAATTAACAAATTAATTCTACTTTCATTCTCCATATATGTATCATATTCCAATACTGCTGTTGCTAACACTGTACCATTGTAATTTTGGTTTTTAAAGCAATGAATATTACTTTTCCTATTTGTTACATATACATCAAATTTATCAAATTTAAACTCATCTTGCATTTTATTCATAAGTGTTTTTTCATTATACTTTACATTTTTTCCATTTTTATAATGTCTTATCCGCATATCTGTTGGTTTAAATAAATCTAATAGTTCCATCCATTTTATTGATATTATCGGACAATTACTCATGCATAGATTAATCGAAACTCTATCATCTGTACTCATTTTAATACTCCTTTATTTTTAATGTGATTCCATTTTCTTTTGCATACTGAATCAAGTAATCTAAATCTAGTAAATCCTTTGTTCCTTGAGGAATTCTTATATCCAATATTCGTTTCACAATATTACCATTTGGATTTGTAAATGTGGGAAGTGACAAGTCATTTATATAATTCTCTATTGCTAAGTTTACTCCACCATCTATATAGGATGGTAAAGAAGGGTCAATAGTTTTTAAACTAATTACACTACCATTTAACTCAAAGTCATAGTAAGGAAAATATCCTCCCATATCTACACCACAATGATACCAATCTGTATATTCTGAATGTGCTAACAACTCTTCTAACACTTGTCCTCTTTCAGTAGGCGATAATTTCCAAACTTCACTAATGTTATTTAAATTATACTTCTTCAATAGATCATATATTGTTGTTCCATTTAGATACTCCATAATATTAGTACCTTGGATAGCATCTAAAAGTTCTGATGGTGTTTTACCAGTATAACTTAACACATCATCTAACTGTGCTTGTGTAAGACCAGTTTGGCTTAGTAATTCATCATATGATTTAATTGAGCTATTAAGATTATTATATCGTAATATCCCCCAAGTAAGCAAGGTTACCGCTACTTCTGTTCCTAAGTTTTTTATTATCTGATTTTTCTCTTTATCTGTCAATGGTCTTCCATCAACATCTTTTCCTGTTAAGAGTCTCCATACATCCATGGCTGTTAACGTACTTCCCGCTATAGTTACTGTCGTTCCTCCCCAAGCAGGTATCGCAACTCCTAATGCCGTTCCACCTGTTAATGCTACAAATCCTAATAATCCTACTATTTTTAGTGTATCGGTTACTGCTGATATAATTTCTTGTCCATCTGTCAAATATTTAAATTCTGAATTTCGATACATGGATTTAATAAATGCTTCGTATGACATATCTAAATTCGCTAATTCACTGAATGGTAACATG
>JBKEBJ010000301.1:0-2876 GCA_047973105.1 Coprobacillaceae bacterium
TGGTGGTGAACAACAAAGAACTGCTATTGCTAGAGCGATTATTAATCAACCAGATATAGTATTCGCTGATGAGCCAACGGGGGCTTTGAATCGAAAGAATACAATCGATGTATTGGATTTATTAACAAAGCTAAATCAAGATGGGCAAAGTATTTTAATGGTTACTCATGATTTACAATCCGCTATTAGAGCGAATCGAATACTTTATTTAGAAGATGGAAAAATTATAGGTGACTTATCCTTACCACCTTACTTACAAGAAGATGAGAAGAGTCGTGAAACACAAATTAATGCATGGCTTTCTTCAATGAAATGGTAGGGTTTATTATAGAAATTAGAACCTTATTAAAAGCGAATATTAAACATCGAAAAGGTACTTTTTTAAGTTTAGTTATTTTGATGTTTATTATTACTGTAACATTAGTATCGATTATTAGTGTAAATGATAATCAAGAGACTAATTTAGAAAAAGCAGAAATTGCAGATATTGTATATTTCATTAAGAATGAATATGTAAGTGATGAAATGTTATCTATTTTGGAAGAAAATAAAAATACAGAGACGGTTACCAAGACATCAGGATTGTATTTTAATAGTTTTATTGTTAATGATACAAAATCACCAAGCACATATATCGCTACAACATATGAACAATCCAACACTAAATATCCTGTTATTTCTGAGAATGCACTGGGATATAGTGGAACGAATGAGGCATTGAAAGAAGGGGAAATATATCTTCCTCTAGGTACTAAAGAACTACTTTCTTGTGATATTGGAGATGAAATGATTGTTTCTACTAATGATGGAAATGAATCCTTTACTATTAAAGGATTTGTAGAAGAGCCATTTTTAGGTGCTTATTTTATGGGGATGAAACAGTTTTTTATTTCTGATGTAGATTTTGAACGATTGAGTAACAGTGTTGTTGAAGGAAATCCCAATCGGAATATTGAGAATATGTACTTTATATCTCTAGTGCAAGATAAAAATAGTGATTTAAGTATTACCGAGTATCAAAAAGAGATTAATATGGAATCTAAGATTATTGATTTCTCAACAATATCTATGAGAAAAGATGTATCCATGGGATATACTCTTGTTTTTAATCAAATTATTACGGGGGTATTAATGGCATTTATTATCTTATTATTTATTGTTATTATCATTGTAATGGGACATAGTATTACGACAAGTATTGAGATAGATTATGTTAATTTGGGGATTCTAAAAGCCCAAGGATTTACAAAACAGAAGTTATATGTATTATTGACATTACAATATACATTATCATTAATCAGTGGTACAATACTTGGATTTATTATAGCGATTCCATTAACAAAGATATTAGGGACAATGTTTCAATCTATTACAGGTATTTTGAGTTCAGCATCAATATCCATTATTAAGTGTCTTCTTTTAATATTCGCAATTATAATGATGTGTGGATTATTTATATTGTATCAAACTCGACGTATTGGAAAGATATCTCCTGTTAGAGCGATATCAAATGGACGTGAAAGTATTCATTTTGATCATGTTTTACAATTACCAATTCATAAGAAGGGGCTTCATTTCAGACTTGCTCTTAGACAATTCACTTCGAATGTTAAACAATATATTAGTACAATTTCTATTATTACTATTTTAGTATATTTTATGATGTCCATGACAATATTATCTAATTGTATAACACCAGTAACTATTGAAGAACAATTTGGAGATTATATTGCAGATATTGATGTGCAATTAAATGATGATTTTACTGTAGAAGATATTCCTCGAATAGAAAAAACAATAACTAAAATAACATCAATTAGTAAAATCTATTATGGAACTAGTCGTTATTTAACTGTAGAAGGTAGTGATTATCATACTAGCATTATGCAAACAGGAGAGATGATTCATGGATTACTTGATGGAAGACTACCAGAATATGATAATGAATTAGTTATAACAGAAATTTTAGCCGAAGAATTAGAAAAGAAAATAGGGGATAGCGTTGTTGTTTCTTATCATGGTGATGAAGCAGAATATATAATTACAGGTTTTATTCAAAAAACAAGTGATAGTGGAAGATGTTTAGCTATGCCATTAGCTGCAGCCAATCGTTTAGAAGACATATCTTTACGTATAGCGTATCTTTCGATTGATGATGCAGAACAAATAGATAAGGTCACAAAAACACTAAATGACACTTATAGTTCTATTTTGAAAGCAGAAGTTGTTGATGCAGGAACATTTTCAATGATTGAAACTGCGATACAAGGGATATCCATTCTTATATATAGTGTCTCAATTATTTTTATGATTGTCGTAATTAGTATGGTGTGTAGTAAAATCTTCTTAAAAGAAAAACAAGATATTGGAATCTTTAAATCCGTAGGATTTAGTGTATCTGCTTTGCGTTTACAATTCGCTATTCGATTTTTATTAATAGCTTGTATTGGTTCGTTTTTGGGAACTATTTTCTGTATTCTATTTAATAATCAAATGATGAATGTTTTACTTAGAGGTGTTGGGATATCAAGTTTTACTACTGAATATACAGTAGTAGTAATCTTCTTACCAATACTATTAGTTTGTGTTTGTTCCTTTGTTTTTGCATATTTTATTTCTAATAAAGTTAAAAAAGTAGAAGTTAAAGATTTAATTGTTGCATAGTTATTCAAAGAATGTATTGCGTATAGAAAATATGTTACAATAATCATATATGAGGAGGGGATTTGGTGAATATATTTTCTAAATTACAACAATTAACAAAGTTAACAGACAGTGAAATCATTCTTTCTGAGTTTATATGTTCTAAACCTGAAGAAGTGCTAAATATGGATGTTAATGAATTATGCCAAAAAACATTTGTTTCAAAACCAACC
>JBKEBJ010000305.1:0-4987 GCA_047973105.1 Coprobacillaceae bacterium
TTACCTAAATCAAAAACAAAATTCTTAATCATTATTACATCAACTCCATTTCTGATTATATTATACGTATCAATACAGAATATTCCTAGCCAATTAATATATTCTTAAGAATAAAAAGACAATCCTAATATTTAGGATTGTCGAATGTTAATCTGCTTTAATCAAGTTATAGATTGCTTTCGCATATATTTCTGTAGCTTTTAATAAACTATCGATATTAATAGATTCATTATTTTCATGAATATTATTATTTTCACCTGGGAATTCTGGGCCAAAGGCCACACAATTAGGCATAGATTTAGCGTAAGTACCTCCACCAATAGCTTGTGGTGCAGATGTATCATCTGTAGAATCTAAATAGGCAGCATGTAATTTAGTAATTAATTCTGAATTAGGATCAACATACAATGGTTCACCTATTTCATGTGTTTCACTAAAATTATATTGTTGACATGCTTTTTGTACGTTGGCGACCATTTGATCAAAATCACAGTCATGTGGACAACGTAAATCTAATGTTATTTCAAATGCATCTTTACGATAAGCAATTACACCTAGATTCATTGTTAATGGTCCCATTTCACCATTGTGATTGATACCTAAATTCTTTCCATGATAATCCTTTAAATATTCACTAATAAAACGAACAAGAGAGTTATCTGTAACTTCACATAAATATTCTGCCATATATACAACAGCGTTAACTCCACTTTCTGGCATGCTAGCATGACTAGATTTACCAGTCACTATTAACTTAGTATGGTTACCTTCTTCTTCAATGGAACCTTGTAAGTTATGTTTATTAATAAAACTATCGAAAGACTCTTTATAGTTTTTATAATTTCCTTCAACAACTGCTTCACATGTTTCAGGAACAATATTAGCACGATGACCTGCAAATAACCCAATTAACCCATCTTTTTTAGCAGTTCCCTTTATTACAAAACTAGCACCTGCTTTTTCTCCATATACAACAGGGAAATTAGCGTCCGGAGTAAATCCCATTACAGGAAACTCTTTCTTTGAAAAATAATATTTTACACAACTACTACCGAGCTCTTCGTTACATCCAAAGATAACTCTAGTTTTCATTTTTGTTGGTAATCCTGAATCATGAATAATTTTAGCAGCATAATAACCAGCTAATAAAGGGCCCTTATCATCTGCTACACCACGTCCATATAATTTATTGTTTAATATGGTAACATTAAAAGGGTCACTATCCCAACCAATATCATTTACTGGTACAACATCTACGTGACCTAAGATACCAAAACATTTATCACTTTCACCAATATCAATATGACCAGCATAACCATCAACATCTTCTACTATAAATCCATCTCTTTTACCAATCGCTAACATAACATCAAGAGCATCACGACATGGTTTACCAAAAGGCTGATTCTTTTCAACAGTAGTATCGTCTTGAACAGATGGAACGGCACACAATGTTTTTATATCTTCAATAAGTTCATCTTTAATTTTCTCAACTTCTTTTTTAAAATCAATCATGCTTTCACCTCTGCATTATTATAACATTATTCTTGACAAAAATTAAATATATTATTTAATAATTTATATGTAGGAAACGATGTTTTATTACAAAAGATGTCATTAAACAAAAGAAAACGCTGATTTTATCAACATTTTCATAGATACTATATGTGTTTTTATGTAATGTGATTTCATATTTATAATTAACTTTGGCTCAACTTTGGCTCAAATTAATTTAATAATCTAGGGGTTAGTTGTTCATATTTCTCATTCATCTCTCTCACCATCGTATTGTCATCATGTAAATAGTGTAAAGTAGAACTTTGATTTAAATGTCCTAGTGCAGTTGAAACATTAGAAAGACTCTCTTTCATTACATTAAGTGATAGAGTGGCTTTTGAGTGTCTGAATTGATGTGTTGTGATATGTATGCCTGTTTTTTTCCAAAATGTTCTCATACAAGCCATAACAGATTGATACGACAAATTGACACCACGTCTACTAGTTAATATTGTGTTGTTTACATTTGTTAAACCGGATATAAATAATACTTTATCTTGTTTACGTTTCCAATCAATCAATATTGATACGGTTTCTGTACTCAAAGGAATTTCTCGATCAACACCATTTTTTGTTTCAGTGATATAAAATTTTCTATTAGTAATGTCAAAGTGATCCCAGCTAAGTGATAATATTTCGCTAACTCTTGCTCCAGTAACTCTTAGAAGTTCTAACAATAAAATATGAGTATCAATGTTATAGCTTTTTAAGATAGATGGACCTTTTGATGATAATAGATATTCTATATACTGTTTACAGTTTTCAAAGTCAGCAGGCATCGTTTTTCTTGAATTGCTTTTTTTGTCTTTCATAGAGAATTCTAATTTATCACAGAAATTAATGGCTACTAAATCTTTCCTATAAGCAGTACGCAATATATTTATAATTACCGTTCTAAAACAGTTAAATGTTCCTTTTACATTTATTAATGAAGATACTTGATTAATATGTTGTTGTAAAATGATTGTTGTTAAGTCTGAAGCTCTTAAATTATTTATTGGTATAAAATCCTTTCTTTTTTTATTTTTATATAATCCTTTGATATATAAATTATATATACTTGTATAACTCTTTCTAGTACTGTCATTAATAGAAGAACCATCAATCCATATTTTGAAGATATCATCTATTGTTGCATCTTTAGTAACGACTGATCCATTTTTAAAATATTCCAGTTGCAATTCTTTAGCATGTTTCTTAGCTTTAGAACGTGCTGTAAAATAATCTGAACGTATACGTTTTCTAGTATTGTTTTGATATACATAAAAATATGCTTGGTATCTAATATAAGGATATTTTTTACTTTCTTTTACTTCTCTTGTGTATATTTCTAAATTGCTTGTTTTCATTTGTTTTTCCTCCTAATATTTGGTATAATTAGGAACGTAAAAAAGTAAGTAAAAACTTATGATTTTACGTTCTGTTTGGCACCCTGTTCATTTGGTCGTGATGAGGGTGTCATTTTTTTATTTACTTGATTCGTATTTCTCTCTAAGTGCATATTTTACATCATTTAAAGTTAATCCCATACTATCTAGAACAGTATTCATATGTTCTTGTAATTGTTCAGCTGTAGCATCAGTGTAGGTAATAATTACGATATTTGAATCAACAAGATAACTTTCTGATTCATTATCTTTACTAAATGCCATATCTCCCTCTTTAGCACCAATTGCAGTAGCAATAGTTTTAGCATCTCCTTCAAGTTTTCCATAGTACTTAAAGGCGTTTCCGTTACTATCCTTAGCTGTGGCATAAATACTACCATCGGTTGCAGTTTCAATTTCTACTGTCATAGTTTGCTCAACTTTTTGTAAATAGTTTTCAGTATTAGCTACATCTTTGTTATCATCGCTTTGAACAGTGTTATCGGTATCGTTGATATCGTTCCAGCTTTCATCCATACTCAAAAGTGTATAACCTGTAAAAATTAATAATCCAACTATAACAACTCCTATTACTGTTCCAATTGTTTTCCGCATTTTCATTCCCCCTCATATAAATAATTATTTCTTATGCGCTTCTAATACTTCTAATTCTTGAGCTCTTTTTAAGAGTTCTTTTTTTGACTCCTCATTTAATGAGATAGCTAATTTGAATATTTCATATGTATTAGAATCTAGTACTTCCTTTAAATCATTCATAGAGGATTGAACAATGATGTCTTTATTCGTATCAGAATAAAGATCTTGTTTTTTTTCTTCCCATCCCATAATGTACGAAGGGGTTGTATTAAGAGCATCAGCTATTGCCTTGATTTTCTTTTGTGGTAAATTCCTACCATTCTTTTCAATTTTATTTATTGATGAACGAGACTTATATCCTAATTTTATAGCTAATTCATCTTGTGATAAACCTAACTCATCTCGTCTTTCTTTGATTCGTTTACCAATATCATTCATTTTTTCTAGCCTCCACAAACCTATTGTAACAAATGTTGAAAAAAAATCAACATTTTTTTGTAATAGATGTTGACATATTTTAAACAAGAGTGTAATATGTGGTTGTAGGCAAAAAGCCAACAAAGGAAGGAGGGGAACATAGTGACTAACACAGTCCTTTTAGAAAAGAAGATAAGAGAGTCAGGAATAAAAAAAAGTGTAATACTTGAAAGGTTGAACTTATCATATCAAGGTCTTAGCAATAAGATTAAAGGTAAAACAGCATTTAAAGCCTACGAGATATCAGAGATATGTGATATCTTAAAACTTAGTAAAATAGATAAGGAGTCAATTTTTTTTGCAAGTAAGTAGACAAATAGTCTACAAACAAAGAAAGGAGAGATTAAATGGATATTAAAATGGCTACAGATAATGGCAACTTAGAATTAGCAAATGCTATTAAAGAATATGTTTTATACACAAAACCATTATTAAACGTTAAAGAAACAGCACAGCTACTAGGATTTGTAAATGATAAAGGACATGTTAATCATGTTGTAGTGTATGACCTGATAGTACTAGGGATGCTGAAATGTACGCGATTAGGTTATCAAAAGATAACTCGTGCTGAAATTGATCGTTTCATAAAAGAATATGAGAATCAGGATATTAACGAGTTAATCAAAGTAGGAAAAGCGACCATTAGAAGTAATACGTCAAACAGAGCGTAAGGAAGTGACATAATGTTTAGATCAAACAAAAAAAGGGGTAACGTCCGATACAGGGACAATCACCACCTAAGTACACAAGTATTATAAATTAAATTAAAGGAGAAGTCAAAACATGAATGAACTTAACCAGAAAATAGAAAAGTATAAATATAGATTAGTAGTAGCTAATGTTCTTGGAAATAGTGAATTAATAACAAAAATATCTAAACAAATAGAAGAATTTGAGGAACAACGTAATGGATAAGAAGATTATTGTATCAGTTACAAGTCTATTCTTATTGTTTATTTCAATTGTTGCTCTTACTACATATCTAAATC
>JBKEBJ010000401.1:0-2175 GCA_047973105.1 Coprobacillaceae bacterium
AGTCCAATTTGAGAAAGTCCATATTTAGTATAGATTTAAACCGCTGTGTGCTGAACGGCTTGCCCGGTGGTGTGAGAGGTCGGAGATAACTAAGCTAGTTATTTCCTCCTACTCGATTAAAATCCTTTTTTCTTTAAATCTGCAACAAGTTTAACATAAAACTCTCTAATATCAAAACCATCAATATTTTCCCTATTTAAATCAATCATATCAGAATGGGCAATCCCACGATGTGCGGGAGGATCAATGATTGTAAAATTATCCCAATATTTAGCGGATTCTACAGATACTAATCCATCATTCTTTCCATCAAAATGTTTAACAATAGGGTAGGTAATATTAAGTGGAAAACGACCACTGGCAGCTTTATTCGTATACGAAGTAATGGAATGATAATATATATTCTCTTGATCTTTCATTACTGTATTTAATTCACTACAACGTTCATCTGTTAAATCTTGAATAGCGTGAATGAAGTCAGGGTTTTCATCGCCCAATTTAATAAATATTTTATTATATGTTTTAGTGATTCTTTTTACTAATCCATTTGGTGCTTTCTTTAATAAATAATTTGCGAAAATACAACCATGATGAGGCGTATTAATTGTTGTTAAAGATGCTACTTTAGAAGCGACTCCTAAATTACTAATAGCGTAGCGACTGTCTAACCCAGCTTTAGAATGAGCGATAATATTTACTTTCTCTACACCATACTCTTTGGTTATTTCATCAATTCGAATAGCTAACTGTTTGGCAGAATCTTCAACAGTTCTTGCAGATTCTTGATTACCATAATAAATCGTTGCCCCATGTTGCATTAAATATTTAGGAATTCTTCCCCAATAATTAAGATAACTTATATCACGAAAGAAAATACCATGAACTAAGAGAATCGGATACTTTGTCTTACATTTATGATTCGAAACATCACCCTTAATTGTTTGTTCCTTTTCTAATTCTGTTACAATTTCTCGTTCACAAACACTTCTGATTTGAAGTAAGATATAAATATTTATTGGAAATAACCAACCAAATAATCCACCAATGACTCGCCAACGAATCCCTAATTGAATAGATGTTGTATACACTAAGATAATTCCTATCCAAAATAATGATAACGCTAGTAGTATTACAAAGAGTAGTGGAATACTATAAATAGAAAAACTAGTATTCATTATAAGGAATACTTGTAATGGCACTTGCACACATAATGTAATCAAAAATACTTCTAATATAGAAACTCCTTTATATAAATATTGAAGTCTTTTGTTATCTGCTGGTAACTGTGTAGTTTTCCAAAGATAAATAAGAGAAGCTATGATGGATAAAAATAATACTATTATTTGAAGTGAAATATGTATTTTAAAATAAGAAAGTATAAACAAAAAAGAAAAACAAAGTAATATAAAAATCACACCTTTTAATTTCAATAATATCTTATGTTTTTCAAGTTGTAATAGATGCATGCTTTTTCTCCTTATATGCAATAATAAATGTATAAGTATTATACCATATTTATTGAGAATATGAGTATACAGTTATAGGCAATGAGAATAGTACATAAGCTTTAGCATTAATAGTTTTTTGACATTGTATTATTTAGTGGGAATCTGGTTGTTTTAATGCATATAAATATACAAAAATAATGGGCTGTGATAGAATTCATCCGTGTGTTAATAGTGGTATGAAAATACCACAAGGAGGGAATTATATTGAAAGGAAAAAACACGATAAAAGCTTTATTATTTAGTTTATCTATATTTTCTTTAATCTTACCTACAGAAGCGTTTGTAGAAGAAACACATGAAGACGAAATGGATGAAACAGTAATTAACCAAAATGTTTTGGAAGAAAATATTCAAAATAGTGATGGTGAAATGATTGAAGATAACGAAACTGGAAGTACAGGTTCTACCAATTCAATAGATACATTCACAAATATTGATATATTTGTTGAAGATACAAAATATACAATACAAGATTTGTTTGGTGTTGGTGATTATGATTATATTAAAACAGAGATAAATAACCAATTAGGTTTAACAGATGTAGATAGTTGGACGATAACAGAACTTAATCAAATCACAATATTAAACTTATCAATGTTTGATAGTAAAGATGTTCCAAGTGATTTTAGTATATTTAATGCATTACAATATCTAACTATCAATCAAG
>JBKEBJ010000025.1:0-1793 GCA_047973105.1 Coprobacillaceae bacterium
ACAGTATCTGCATTATTAGGAATTACAGAGCCAGCTTTATATGGGGTATTACTTAAATTTAGAAAACCATTCATTTCAATGATTGCTGGAGCATTTGTTGCTGGGTGTGTTGCTGGATTAATTCACTTAACAGCATATACATTCGTCTCTCCAAGCATTATTTCACTACCAATCTTTATTGGAGAGAGTAGTAATTTAATTACAGCGCTAATTAGTGCATTAGCAGCATTTGCAATTACATTTATATTTACGTACATTTATGTATCAAAAGCTGAGGTGAGCGCAGATGAGTAAGAACTTTTTTTGGGGCGCATCAACAGCAGCAAACCAAGTTGAAGGTAGTTACAATATTGATGGAAAGTTACCGAGTGTAATGGACTATTTATACACGGGTGAAAAACGTCGTGAATTTAGTGCAGAAATATCTGATGAATTATATTATAGTTCTCATAATGCGGTTAAGCATTATGACTATATGGAAAAGGATATAAAAATGATGGCAGAGATGGGAATTAATTCTTATCGAATGTCAATTGCATGGACAAGAATCTATCCAACTGGTTTTGAAGAAACGCCGAATCAAAAGGGTCTTGACTTTTACCGTCGTTTCTTTGAAAATTTAAAGAAATATGATATTGAACCAATTGTAACATTATCACATTATGAAATGCCGGGTGAGTTATCAAAGTTTGGGGGATGGAGTAAAAAGGAAACGATTGACTTATTTGTTAAATATGCAAAAACAGTAATTACGGAATATAAAGATTATGTAAAATACTGGCTTTCATTCAATGAAATTAACTGTGCATTAGTTCCATTTGGAATTTTAACAGCATGCGGCAGCTTTATGGACTTTAATGATCCTCGTAATACTGCACAATTACGCTTTGAAAGTGTACACAACCAATTTGTTGCATCAGCTAAAACAACTGTATTAATGCGCGAAATTGATTGCGAGATGCAAATGGGATGTATGATTGCAAGTATGTTAAACTATCCATTGACATCTGCACCAGCTGATAACTTATTAATCCTTCAAGATGAGCAAATTAACAACTACTTATGCAGTGATGTTATGATAAATGGAAAGTACCCATATTATGCAAAAAAATATTTGGAAGATAATAATATCAAACTTAACATCTCTAATGATGAGTTTGAGGTATTAAAACAAGGAACGGTTGACTTCTATTCATGTAGCTATTATATGAGTAATTGTAAAACTAAACAAAAGGAAGTGGAACAAACAGGTGCGAACTTAGGCTCTGGGGGAAAAAATCCATACTTAGAAGCATCGGAGTGGGGATGGCAAATTGATAGTATCGGCCTACGAATTTTCTTAAATAAAGTATACGACCGTTATAATTTACCAATTATGATTGTAGAAAATGGATTGGGAACATCTGATGAAGTAATTAATGGTCAAATTGATGATCAATATCGAATCGATTATTTAGAGCAACATGTAAATGCGATGCATGAAGCAATGGCTGATGGAGTGGATGTCATTGGTTACTTACCGTGGAGTGCTATCGATTTAGTTGCATTATCAACAGGTTCGATTGAAAAACGCTATGGTTTTATACATGTAAACATAGATAATAATGGAAAAGGAGATTACTCAAGAACTCCTAAGAAGAGTTATTATTGGTATAAGGAATTAATCGATGAGAATTGTGAATAGGATACAATTAATTTGACAGTTTCAATAAGGTCTAAGAATTATTGATATAATATTAGAAACTTGGAGGAAATATGTCACAAAGAAGAAAGAAACTAAGCAATTATCTAAG
>JBKEBJ010000166.1:0-2571 GCA_047973105.1 Coprobacillaceae bacterium
CACAGCTTCGGTACATAGAAAATCCAATGGAATTAGCAGATATAGTAGGTAATAAAGATATAGCAACAGTATTTAGTATTAAGTAAGGGAATAGGAGAATATGATGACATTAATTGAACAACAAAAATATACTGGAGAAAGAGCTTTATTTAAAAGTGAATACTTATTAATTAAAGATTCTATCTTTTATGATGGTGAATCACCATTAAAAGAAAGTAGAAATATTCAAATACAAGGAAGTATATTTAAATGGAAATATCCATTATGGTATTGCAAAGATATTGTTGTAGAAAACACAACATTATTAGAATCAGCACGATCTGGTATTTGGTATACAGAAAATATTAATATTAGAAATAGTATTATTGAAGCCCCTAAAACATTTAGAAGAACAAAAGGAATAATCCTTGAAAATACAGATATGCCTAGTGCACAAGAAACATTGTGGAATTGCCCAGATATAAAACTTAATAAAGTAAATGTAAGAGGAGATTATTTTGGATTTAATAGTCAAGATATTACGATTGATGATTTTCATCTTACTGGAAATTATGCCTTTGATGGTGTGAAAAATATTGAAGTTTTTAATTCCACAATACTTTCAAAAGATGCTTTTTGGAATTGTGAAAATGTTATTGTACATGACTCTACAATTATTGGTGAGTATATAGGCTGGAATTCTAAGAATGTAACATTTATAAATTGTACAATAGAAAGCTTACAGGGACTTTGTTATATTGAAAATCTTAGAATGATAAATTGTAAATTAATAAATGCTTCGCTTACATTTGAATATTCAACAGTTGACGTTGAAATTATTAATACTATTGATAGTGTTATGAATCCAATTAGTGGAAAAATCAAAGCCAAAGAAATAACCAATTTAATTATGGATGAGACAAAAATAAACCCTGAACATACAGATATAGTTTTAACAGAAAAAAAGAATATCTATAAGAAGGAAAATGTAAGGGAGGGGATATGTAGTGAAGTATAATTTCTCAACGATGATAAATCGTCAAAAAACAAATGCATTAAAGTGGGATGTAAAAGATAATGAATTACCTATGTGGGTGGCCGACATGGATTTTCAAACAGCACCAGAAATTAGAGAAGCAATACATCAAAGAGTTGAACATGGTGTATTTGGTTATAACACAGTTAGTGATGCGTATTTTAATTCTATTATCAATTGGTGGGATAATCGACATCATTTTCAAATGAAAAGAGAATGGATGATGTTTTGTACAGGTGTAGTTCCAGCTATATCTTCTATTGTAAGAAAGATGACTACGGTTGGAGAAAATATACTTATTCAATCACCAGTATATAATATTTTTTATAATTCTATACTAAATAACGGTCGTAATGTTTTATCAAGTGATCTTATTTATAATGGAAAAGAATACAGTATTGATTTTAATGATTTAGAAAATAAATTATCACTTAATCAAACAACGATGATGATACTATGCAATCCTCATAATCCAATTGGAAAGATATGGGATAAAGAAACACTTAAAAAGATAGGGGAACTATGTAAAAAGCATAATGTTATTGTTATTTCCGATGAGATACATTGTGATTTAACAGCACCAAATCTCGAATATACTCCTTTTGCGAGTGTCTCAAAAGAATGTTGTATGAATAGTATTACATGTGTTGCACCAACAAAATCATTTAATTTAGCGGGATTACAAACGGCATGTATTATTGTTCCAAATGAACAAATTCGTCATAAAGTTAATCGTGGAATTAATACGGATGAAGTTGCAGAAGCAAATAGTTTTGCAGAAGTTGCGACAATAGCAGCCTTTACAAAAGGAGTGAACTGGTTAAATGAACTTAAAGAATATATTCAATATAACAAAGAAACAGTAATAAGATTTCTTGATGAAAATATTCCGAGTTTATATGTTGTTCCTTCAGAAGCGACATATTTACTGTGGATTGATTGTTCTAGAATAACAAAGAATACATCTGAGTTCACAAAATTTATTAGAGAAAAAACTGGACTTTATGTATCGGCAGGTGAAGAGTATGGAAGAAATGGTATGGTGTTTATTCGAATAAATATTGCTTGTCCAATAGAAAGAGTAATGGATGGATTAAATAGATTAAAAAACGGTGTAGAAGCATTTAAATAAAAAATAAAGGGGGGGGATAAAATATGATTGGAGCAATAGCAGCATGTCTAACAACTTTAGCATTTGTACCACAAGTTGTTAAAGTATTAAAATCTAAAGATACTTCAGCAATATCATTAGGTATGTATTCTATGAATGTATTAGGAGTATTTCTATGGTTATTACATGGAATTATAATTAATGATATGGCATTAATAGGTGCTAATAGTATTACTTTTGTATTATCATCTATTATCTTAATTTGTAAGCTAAAGTACAAATAATAATTTTAAAATATGAAACTCTCATTATTTATATAATGGGAGTCAGACTGTTGACAATCAAAAAAGGATTGTTAACAGTTTTTTCTATTCACATCTTTTTGTGACTTCCTCTATATTCGATACATATAGCTATTAAAATGGTATAATTAATGTATAGAAAT
>JBKEBJ010000180.1:0-2639 GCA_047973105.1 Coprobacillaceae bacterium
ATATGTAGCTAATGCTAGTGGGACATTTACAACAAAGCCGACAATTACTATTAATTACTCTCTAACAACGTCTGTATACGAATTACCGCTTACATTTGACAATGTGAAAGGTGAATATGCGAAAAGTTTTAGTGTTGTATATTATTTAAAAAATGCGGTAGTAGGAACTGTTAATGTAACAAATAATACTAGTACAGAATATACAGTTTTAAAAAATATAGATCAAGTAGATAAAATAATTATTACTTTCAATACTTGGTCCAAAGCAAATCATCGTTGTGTTATTAATCAAATTAGTGGAGGTCGTGTAAATGACTTCTATCTAGACTTTAACACTGCAAAGCAAAAACCAATTGTAAGTAGTGTTGACAAAGTGAAACAGATTGACATAAGTTTTTACGTGATCCAACCAGGTTCTGAAACGATTGAAGTAGAAGGATATTGTTCTAGAGTTGAAAACGGTAAAGCCTACTACAAAATAACGCATGAGCCTGTATTTAACACTACACCTAGTTTTCCTGTAAATGTAACAATCGATGGCATCACCAAGATGTATCCAACGTGTACAGAATTTTCTATTGTCTGGACATCTTCAGCTGAACCCCCAAAGGTAACTCTGATAGGCGATAAAGTGGAAATGATAGAACATATAAATAGTGTGATATTTAATCCGCAAGGTGTAACAAAAACATTTAAAAATCCATTAATTACTAGTCGGGAACAGTCAGAAGAGATTGCTAGATGGTTATATGATTATATCGAAAAAACGAGCACTTTCGAAACATCATATAGAGGAAATCCTGAAATAGAACCATTCGACATCATTTATCTACAATCACAATTCGAGGATTATGTGGTTTCTAGAGTTAAGTCAAATACAATAAAGTTTGGAAGCGGAATGTCTGGAGAAATGGAGGTAATTAAATTATGAGTTGGATAGATCCTAATATTAATTGGACAGGTGCAAATGATGAGTACTTTGATCCAATTACTGATTACAATCGAATAAAAGGAAATATAGAATATTTACACGATCTTGGCCAAACGCTTTATCCAGCATTTAGTATTGTGCCATTAGAAACAATAACACTTGGCCAAATATTAACACTTAGTTATTTCAACAATGTGCCAAATGGAATTAACAGTATTAAGAATAATACATTTACTCCTGTAGGGTACCAGGTATTGAAAAGCTATGCTGCTAATAAATCAGCTTGGGACTATAGAGAATTGAATAAAATTGAGAATAATATATTACTATTAAATCAATTGTTAACATCACAGAAGAAAGCTAGAAGAAGGCTTTCTTTTCGTTTGGGAGGAGGAAAAATTTAAATGGCTTTAAAAACAACATATAAAGATGATATACCAAATACTCCAACAAGGAGATATAACTTAATCAATAATGAAGATGGGACGGTATCATTTGAAGATGCGACCGTTTATAGTCAAATCGGTGATGATTTTGCAGCATTAGATGTCAATGAAATTACAAAGGCAATTAATGCAATAGATGCTAGTGGATGGGTAACGAAAGTTAGACTTTCTACAGAAGTACAAAACTTATTAACGGAGACACCAGCATATATAATTGTCGGATATGCAGCGAATAAAGCGTTTGCATCAGGTATTGTTGCTATGAGCGGAATGAGTAATAAAGGTGCAAAAAATATTACGTATAATGGTAGTACAATTACATTTCAAAGTGATGGTATTTATCAAATACGTGTGTGGATCCATCTGAACACAGGCGTTGGAAGGAGTTTTGTGGATTTGGCTTTTACGAACGGTGGATCTTTGAGTCCTGTCACAATAAGGTCAAGTGATACCCAAAACTTATTAGGAACTAGTGGTGATCCTGCGTATGAGTTGAATGCAACTGTTGCGCTTAAAGCAGGAGCAACAATGGCAATGACGATTTACAATAGTGGAGCTACAACGGTATATGGAACTACTACTATTAATCAAAATATGTCTGGGGTAACAATTTATAAAGTAGGTAATTATCCTATTTAGAAACATACATAATTTGCGAATAAAATGAAAGTGAGGATTAATTATGGAATTAAACTTTTTACAAGAGTATATAGTAATTATTATTTTAGGGATATGTTTATGTATGGGATATGTGATTAAAAAATCATTTACTCAAATTGATAATAAATACATCCCTTTAATAATGGCAGTTACAGGAGTGATTTTGAATGTATGGTCGAATGGCATGGAGTTTACACCTACCATATTGTTAGGCGGTTTAATTAGTGGTCTAGCTTCTACAGGGCTACATCAAGCATTCACGAGAATTATTGAAAAAGAAGAATAAAGCAGTTAGGAGAAGTTAGATGTTAGAAAGTACTATAACACAAATTATAATATTATTTTTTTCTGTAATCATATTTCCATACATACACTCGTTACTAAAAGAGAGAAAAAGATATAAAAAGGAAAATGAGTATTTAAAAATAAAGTTAGATGAAAAACAAAATAAAGATATTAAAAGCCTTATTGAGTGGAATGTAGCTATATGCAAACAGAGTATTATTGATACTTAAAATAAGTGGCATAAAAAAGGATATATGCAAACTGATATCAAAGAGACATTACAAGCAGAATATACCTGTTATCATGGGAATGGTGGC